>JAPONU010000074.1 GCA_026713745.1 bacterium | reverse complement strand
GGTCGAGCTGAAGGTACGCGACTGCGGCGAAGTGGTGAACCTATGAATGGTCGGTCGAACTCCGCGTTGCTGCTTGGCGGTGGCTGATCTGATTCTCGCGGCGAACTCGATTGTGTTGACTACGTAGGGTCAGTCCCGGCGGCGGCCGGGGATCCAGTCGGTGCCGGCAAGAGGTACGCCGGCCATGGCAGCGGCCTCCACGGTGAGCGCGGCCAAGTCCTCCGGTTCGAGGTTCAGGACGTGTGACTTGCCGCACGCCCGGGCCAGCGTCTGGGCCTCGAGGGTGAGCACCTGCAGGTAGTTGGCGAGGCGGCGCCCGGCCAGGACCGGGTCGAGTCGGCGGGACAACTCGGGGTCCTGGGTGGTGATGCCGGCAGGGTCGGTGCCGGTGTGGAAATCCTCCCAGAAGCCGGCCGCCGAGCCCAGGCTGCGGTACTCCGGGTCGAGGGCGGGGTCGTTGTCGCCCAGGGCGATGAGGGCGGCGGTACCGATGGACACGGCGTCGGCGCCCAGCGCGATTGCCTTGGCCACGTCCGCGCCCGAGCGGATGCCGCCGGCGGCGATGAGTTGCACACCGGTGCGGTGCACGTGCATCTCCTTCAGGGCCCGCACCGCCTCGGGGACGGCCGCAAGGGTGGGAATGCCCACGTGCTCGATGAACACGTCCTGGGTGGCGGCCGTACCGCCCTGCATGCCGTCCAGCACCACCACGTCGGCTCCGGCCTTCACCGCTAGGGCGGTGTCGTAGTAGGGGCGGGCGGCGCCGATCTTCACGTAGACGGGCTTGCGCCAGCCTGTGATCTCACGCAACTCGGTGATCTTGATGGCAAGGTCGTCCGGGCCGGTCCAGTCCGGGTGCCGGCAGGCTGAGCGCTGGTCGATGCCCTCGGGCAGGGTGCGCATCTCGGCCACGCGGGCGCTGATCTTGTGGCCCAGCAGCATCCCGCCGCCGCCCGGCTTGGCCCCCTGGCCCACCACCACCTCGATGGCGTCGCCGCGCCGCAGGTCGTCGGGGTTCATGCCGTAGCGCGACGGCAGGTACTGGTACACGAGCGTCTCGGAGTGGGTGCGCTCCTCGTCGGTCATGCCGCCGTCGCCGCTGGTCGTGGAGGTGCCCGCGACGCTGGCCCCCCGACCCAGCGCCTCCTTGGCATTCGCCGACAGCGACCCGAAGCTCATGCCTGCGATCGTGATGGGGATCGCCAGCTCGATGGGTTCGGATGCGAAGCGCGCCCCCAGCACGACATTGGTGGCGCAGGCCTCCCGGTAGCCCTCCAGGGGGTAGCGGGACATCGACGCGCCCAGGAACACCAGGTCGTCGAAGGTGGGGATGGCACGCTTGGCGCCCCAGCCGCGGATCCGGTACACGCCGGTGTTGGCCGCTCTTTGGATCTCGGCGATGGTGTTGCGGTCGAACGTGTGGGATTCGCGCAGGTTCCACGGTTGACCTGTGACCGGGCCGGGGCAGTCTGCGCTCGCTGGGAAGAGCTGAGGGCGTCCACGTTGTCGACTTTGAAGTTGTAGAGGCGGCGGGCTGAGCCGTAGCGGGTGAAGTCGGTGGGGTTGGCGTCGAAGCCGGCTGCGGCCAGCGTGCGAGCCAGGAAGTCGAGGTGCTCGGGGCGCATCTCCTTGCGGGTGCAGTCGGCGCCGAGGCTCGCCACCGAGCCGCGCACGAACAGCCGAGCCTCGTAGATGGAGTCGCCGAGGTCGGCTCCGGCGTCGCCCAGCACGATGAGGTCGCCGGCCTGGGCCATGAAGGCGCTCATGTGGCCCACGTTGCCGCCCACCACAATGGTCAGCCCCTTCATCGAGATGCCGCACCGGGCCGAGGCGTTGCCCTCGATGACGACGAGCCCGCCGTGGCCGGTCGCCCCGGCCGACTGGCTGGCGTTGCCACCGATGCGGACCGTCCCCGACATGATGTTCTCGGCCAGTCCGGGACCGGCGTTGCCAACCACGGTCACCGTGGCCTGCTTGTTCATGCCGGCGCAGTAGTAGCCGACGTGGCCCTCGATGGTGACCTCCAGCGGAGCGTCGAGGCCAGCGGCCAGGGCGTGCGCGCCCAGGGGGTTGTGGATCTCGAAGGCGCCCTCGCTGGCCTCGTGCAACGTCCGGTTGACCGGCCGGAGGCCACTGATTCCGGGGTCCAGCACGGTGGCGGCGCCGTCCCGCCGGTCCACCGTTGTCACAGCGACTCCCGCGACCAGGTGTAGACGACAGCCGGCGCAGGCTCCCAGATGTCGGCGTCGTTGGCCCCCGGCAGCACGGCGATGCCCCGGAACTCCGACGACATGGCGACCCAGTCGTCGGTCTCGGCGATGACGCCGGGCTTGCAGGCGATGGGATCGCGCAGCACGGCGAACCCGTCGCGCACCCCGACGGCGAACGTGTAGAAGCCGTCGAGGTCGTCGAGGCTGCGCTCGAGCGCCTCGCCGATCGTGTCACCCTCATGCAGCCGCCAGGACAGGTAGCCGGCGGCCACCTCCGAATCGTTCTCGGTCTGGAAGGTCTCGCCCTTGTTCTCCAGGACCTCGCGCAGGCGGTTGTAGTTGGACAGCGACCCGTTGTGGACCAGGCAGGTGTCGGCGCCGGTGGAGAACGGATGCGACCCGTTCGTGGTGACCGCCGACTCGGTCGCCATGCGGGTGTGCGCGATGGCATGGGTCCCGGTGCGCTGAGCCAGCCCGTAGCGCTCGGCCACTCCCCGGGGGTCGCCCACCGCCTTGAACAGCTCGATGGCGTGGCCGTAGCTCAACACGGTGGCGCCGTGCACGTTCTCGATGAGCCACTGCCGGGCGGCTCTGCCGTCGCCGCCGGTCGTGAAGGTGGCGTGGTCGTGGATCCGCTCGAGCGACACCGAGGCGCCGAGGGCGGTCGCCAGGCCGGCACGGGCGCCGTCCCAGTCGGCTTCGAACCCCTCGGCCAGCACGGTGATCTTGACCCTGCCGGGATCGTCATCGGAGTAGACCGCGAAGCCGGCGCTGTCGAGTCCCCGGTCGCGCATCTGCTCGAGCATGCGGGCCGCCAGCAGCCCCAGCTCCTGTTCGTGGCGGGGCGTCTTCAGGAACAACCCCACGATTCCGCACATGTTTGCTACCTGCCGGCTCTCGATGATCTGCTTTGCCGAGCCTCCGACCACGAGCGACTGCACCCGGCGGTCCGGCTCGTGGGCGGCCAGCCCTGCATCGCTAGACTACTATAGTGAAATCTTTTTCCTCCAGGTACTGCCTGGACTGGCTAGGATCCGGGAGAGGAGCGGAGGCGCAAGGCGACCGGGGCGAGTAGCACAAGAAGCGACCGAGGACGAGTCGGGTGTGTCCCGGCGGATGCCGCAGGCCTACGCTGCGACGGGAGCAGCGCCGAAGCGAGCGACGACACGCAGCCACAAGGGGTTGGACATGAGCAACGACAGGATCGACGAGATTCGGGCACGGGTCGCCGACGACGGCGTCGAGTTCATCTACGCCATGTTCACCGAGATGCACGGCAAGCCCTGCGCCAAGCTGGTGCCGGTCAGCAACCTGGAGGGGCTGATGAACGACGGGGCCGGCTTCGCCGGCTTCGCGGCCGGGCCGATCGGGCAGTCTCCGGCCGATCCGGACATCGCGGCCATCCCCGACCCCGACTCCTACATGGTGCTCCCGTGGCAACCGAACGTGGCGGCCATGCAGTGCGCCCCCACCGTGGAGGGCGAGCCATGGCCCTACGCCCCGCGGGTCATCCTGCGGCGGGCGCTGGCAGCGGCGGCCGAGCGCAACCTGGTGCTGAAGACGGGTGTGGAGGCCGAGTACTCCCTGGTGGCGCGCAACGACGACGGCACCATCCGGGTGGCCGACGAGCGTGACCTCAGCGACCTGCCCTGCTACGACGCCCGGGGCCTCACTCGGATGCTGGACCACCTCACCGAGGTGTCCCGGCACATGGACGCCTTGGGCTGGGGCAACTACGCCAACGACCACGAGGACGCCAACGGGCAGTTCGAGCAGAACTTCGAGTACGCCGAGGCGCTCACCACCGCCGACCGCCTCATCATGCTGCGCCTCATGATGCACACCCTGGCCGCCCGGCGCGGTCTCCACGCCACCTTCATGCCCAAGCCCTTCGGGGACAAGACCGGCAACGGCCTTCACGTCCACACGAGCCTCTGGTCGGCCGACGGCGACGAGCCGCTGTTCGAGACCGATCACGACCCCCGCGGCCTGGGACTCAGCCCACTGGCCTACGGGTTCGTGGCCGGTCTGCTGGCCCACGCCACGTCGCTGGTGGCCGTGCTCTGCCCGACGGTCAATTCCTACAAGCGCATGGGTGTCGGGCCCCCCGACTCCGGGTCGACCTGGGCGCCGGCGTACGTCTCCTACGGCGGCAACAACCGCACGCAGATGATCAGGGTGCCCGAGCCGGGGCGCATCGAGGTGCGGGCGGTGGACGGTGCGGCCAACCCCTACCTGGCCTTCAGCGCGCTGCTGGGTTGCGGTCTGGCGGGCATCGACGCCGGCGGCGATCCGGGCGAGCCGAACAACGACAACCTCTACACGCTGAGTGTGGCCGAGATCGCCGAGCGGGGGATCGAGGCAATGCCACCGACGCTGCTGCACGCCACCGAGAACCTCGAGAGTGACGACGTGCTGCGGGCCGCCCTCGGTGCGGTGCCCGGTGGCGACTACGTGGACTACTTCGCCGACGTGAAGCGCCAGGAGTTCCGCGCCTGGCACGAGCGCGTGACGCAGTTCGAGGTGGACACCTACCTCGACCTGTTCTGAGCCGGCCGCAACGTGGAATTGGTGCCCGAATCCGAACCCGACGCGGGGTCTGACGGCCCGTCGTCGGGAAGCGTCGAGCAGGTCTGCGAGGTCGTCGGCGAGAGGGTGCGCGCCATACGGCGGGATCTGGGGCTCACCATGGCGCAGTTCGCCGAGGCGGCGGGACTCTCCATCGGCATGCTCTCCAAGATCGAGCACGGTCGCACCGCGCCCAGCATCGCGACTCTCAGCGGCCTCGCACGGGCCGGGAACGTCCCGATCACGGCCCTGTTCCGCGGGCTCGACGAGGAGCACGACGCCATCATCGTGCGCGCCGGCGAGGGCACCGAGATCATCCATTCCGGCAGCGGGAGGGGGCGCAGTTACCAGAGCCTGGGCGCTCTCCGGGGCCCCGATCGGCAGATCGAGCCCCTGCTCATCACGCTTTCGAGCACCGATGAGGTCTTCCCGCTCTACCAGCACCCGGGCGTGGAGTTGCTGTACATGCTGGAGGGGTCCATGGAGTACGGCTACGGCTCCAACCGGTACCTGCTGGAAGCCGGCGACACCATGCAGTTCCAGGGCGAGGTGGCGCACGGTCCCACAGCCCTCGTGGACATCCCGGTGCGGTTCCTGTCGTTGAAGGTCTACCCGAGCGCGGCGCGCTGAAGCCATGCGCCGCTGGGAGTCGATCGATGGCCGGTGACGGATCCGGGGCGTCGCCGGCGCAGCCGATCCGCAGCCGCCGCGTTCGCACCCGCTACCCGGCCCGCTACTCGGCGGCGTCGTTGCTGTGGCGGGGCAAGCGCCCTTGGCCGCGAATCTGGGACAGTGGCGACCTCGGAAGCAGCTACGACGCGGTGGTGATCGGCGGGGGAGTGCACGGCCTGGCGACGGCCTACTACCTGGCCTCGAACTGGGGGATCACCAACGTGGCCGTCGTCGACAAGGGTTACCTGGGCGGCGGCGGCTCGGGGCGCAACACGGCGATCGTGCGCTCCAACTACCTCACGCCCGACGGCGTGGCCTTCTACGACCGCTCGGTGCAGCTCTACGAGCGGCTGGCCGTCGACTTGAACCTCAACGTGATGTTCGCCCGGCGTGGCCACCTGACCCTGGCGCACAGCGACGGGGCTCTGCGGACCATGCGCTGGCGGGCCGAGGTGAACAAGCACCAGGGCGTGGATTCCGACGTGATCGGACCGGCGGAGATCAAGCGGCTGGTGCCGGCTCTGGACACCTCCGACGCGCCCCGCTATCCGATCCTGGGTGCCCTGCACCACCCGCCCGGTGGCATCATCCGCCACGACGCCGTGGTGTGGGGATACGCCAGGGCGGCTGCGGCGCTCGGCGTCGAGATGCACCAGAACACCGAGGTGCTGGACATCGACGTGGCCGGCGGCGGCGGACCGGAGGGCAAGGGTCCGGGCGGGCGTGTGACGGGCGTGCGCACCAACCGGGGCGACATCTCAGCGCCGGTGGTGGTGAACTGCACGGCGGGCTGGGCCTCGCTGGTGGCTGCCATGGCCGGCGTGCGGTTGCCGATCTCCACCCACCCGCTGCAGGCGGCGGTCACCGAGCCGGTCAAGATGTTCCTTCCGGCTGTGGTGGTGTCCGGCTCGCTGCACGTCTACGTCAGCCAGACCGATCGCGGCGAACTTGTCTTCGGAGCCGCAGTGGATCCGCTGGCCACCTACGACACCGGCGGCTCGCTGGCCTTCGCCGAGGAACTCGCCGGCCACGTCCTGCAACTCATGCCCGGGCTGGAGCGGATGCGGCTGCTCCGGCAGTGGTCGGGGCTCTGCGACATGACCCCGGACTACTCGCCGATCATCGGGCCCACCCCCGTGGCGGGCTTCCACTGCGACGTGGGTTGGGGTACGTACGGGTTCAAGGCCGCCCCGGTCGCCGGTGAGCAGCTCGCCGCCTGCATCGCCGGCGGCCAGGTCCCGGAATTGATCGAGCCCTTCACGCTGAGCCGGTTCGCCGAGGGCCGGCTGGTGGGCGAGAAGGGCGCGGCGGCGGTGGGACACTGATGCTGCTCGTCCCGTGCCCGAACTGCGGCCCCCGCAACTCCGCCGACCTCACGCTTGTGGGCGAGTCGGAACCTCGGCCCGACCCTGCGGCAACCACACCGGTCGAATGGCGCTCCTATCTCTATGAGGAGGACAACCCCGCCGGCTGGACGCGGGAGACCTGGTACTGCCGCCTCGGTTGCGGGCGGTTCTTCGTGACCGAGCGCCATCGTGCCGAGAATCGCTTCCGCAACCCGCCGTTGGGCCCATCCGGTGAGCCGCCCGGCCGAACATGAACGCGACCTCTACCCAATGCCGTCATTCCGGTGCAGTGCCTGTCCCGGACGTGATCCGGGGCCGGAATCCAGGATCCCACCGGGCGCCGGACGTCGCCGGCCCGACGGTCGTGTGGTGCCTATGAGCCCCACACGGCTGCCCGCACGGCCCGGCGAGGTCATCGATCGGGACCGCCCGCTGGACTTCACGTGGAACGGGCGCCAGGTCAGCGGCTTCGCGGGCGACACGATCGTCTCGGCGCTGGCGGCAGGGGGCTGCCGGGTGTTCTCCCGCAGCATGAAGTACCACCGTCCCCGGGGGATCCTGACCGCTGACTTCTGGGACCCCAACACCCTGGTGCAGGTAGGCGACGAGCCGAATGTGCGCGGCGGCCACCGCCTCCTGGAGGCGGGGATGCAGGTGACGGCGCAGAACGCCTGGCCGTCACTGCGCTTCGACGCCAAGGCGCTGACAGCCCTCGGCGGGCGCGCCCTCAGCGCCGGCTTCTACTACAAGACCTTCATGCGGCCTCGCCGGCTGTGGCCCCTCTACGAGAAGGTGCTGGCTCGCTTCGCCCCCGGCGGAGTGATCGACCCCGACAGCGCGCCCCGGCGCCACGAGAAGCGCTACGCCCATCCCGATGTGGTGGTGGCGGGCGGCGGCCCGGCGGGGCTGGCGGCGGCGACCGCGGCGGCGAGGGCGGGCGCCCGGGTGCTGCTGGTCGAGCACGAGCACGCCCCCGGCGGCCATCTCCGCTGGGGCACCAAGCGCGAGCGTGCCCTTGGGGCGGCGGTGGCCGACGCCGCCCGCACCGTCGGCGTGGAGATCCTCACCGATGCAACCCTGGTAGGCCGCTGGGAGGACAACTGGCTCGCCATCGTGGAGCGGGACGGGGCCGGCGGGCCCGAGCGCCTCGTCAAGGCGCGGGCCAAGGTCCTGGTGGCGGCGCCCGGGCTGATCGAGCGCCCCTACGTGTTCGCCGGCAACGACCGCCCGGGCGTGATGCTCTCGCAGGGGGCGCGCCGCCTGCTGAATCTCTGGTCGGTGCGTCCGGGCGACCGGGCCGTGGTCTGGAGTGCGAACACCGCCGGCGACGCCGCCGCGGCCGACCTCGAGGTGGCGGGCGTGGCCGTCGAGCACGTGGACGCCCGCGCCGGGCACACGGTGGTGGCCGCTGAGGGACGCCGCGGCCGGCTGGAGCGGGTGGTGCTGTCTGACGGCACGCGGCTCGAGGCCGATCTGCTGGTGACCGCGGCCGGCTGGACCGCGCCGACGTCGCTGCTGAACATGGCCGGAGTGCGGCCCGTCTACGACGCTGCGGCGGCCCGATTCTTCCCGGCGCCCCCCGGCGCCCCCGAGGCCGGCACCGTGCTCAGCACCGGAGGCGTCAGCGGGGACGGCTCGCTGGACGAGCTCGTCGGCCACGGCGAGGCCACCGGACGTCTGGCTGCGGCCCGCGCCGCCACACTGGCCCACCGGCTGCAGGGTGCGACGGCCTGGGCGGCGCCAGCGAGCGGCGCCGAGCCGCCGTTCCCAACCGATGAACGGACCCCGCTCGGGCGTGATCCGCACCCCGAGCTGTACCGCTCGAGCACCGACGGCATCGTGGACCTCTCCGAGGACGTGAGCTCCCGCGACCTGCGCCACGGTGCGGCGGAGGGGTTCGACTCGGTCGAGCTCGTCAAGCGCTGGACGACGGCAACCATGGGTTCGGCTCAGGGGAAGCTCGAGACGGTCAACACGGTTGCCGTCCTTGCCGAGGCCACCGCGTCGACCGTCGCCGAGGTAGGCACGACGACCTGGCGACCGCCGTACGCACCAGTGACCCTGGGGGCGCTGGCAGGGCGCATGTTCGAGCCGGTGCGCGTCTCGGTGCTGCACGATCTGCACGTCGCCGCGGGAATGACGCCCATCGGTGCCGGCCAGTGGATTCGCCCCGAGCACTACGGCGACCCGCAAGCCGAGGTGCGCAACGTGCGGGCGAATGTCGGCATCATCGATGTGAGCCCGCTCGGCAAGCTGGACATCCGGGGCCCCGATGCGACCGAGCTGCTGAGCCTGCTGTATGTGAACAAATGGCGGCGGCTGGCCGTCGGCTCGGTGCGCTACGGCGTGATGTGCGCCGAGGACGGCGTGATCCTCGACGACGGTGTCACCGGGCGACTCGGTGAGGACCACTACCTGATGAGCACCACCAGTTCGGGCGCCGGCACCATGGAGGTCTGGATCCAGAACTGGCTGCAGACCGAGCATCCCGACTGGCGGGTGCGGGTGACGCCCGTGACCGACGCCTTCACCAGCGTCAACGTGGCCGGTCCCAGGTCGCGCACCCTGCTGGAGCGCCTCGTCGATGGCGTCGACCTCGATCCCGAGGCCTTCAAGTACATGCAGGTGCGGCTCGGCGCCGTGGCCGGCGTGGCGGGCTGCGTCATGTGGCGGATCGGCTTCACCGGCGAGCTGTCCTACGAGTTGCACGTCCCCGCCGGCTACGGGCCGCACGTGTGGCAGGCGCTGCTGGATGCCGGTGCCGACCTGGGTGTGGCGCCGTTCGGCCTCGAGGCTCAGCGCATCATGCGCCTCGAGAAGGGTCACTTCATCGTCGGCCAGGACACCGACGCCCTCACCAAGGCCCCGACGGCCGGCCTGAAGTCGCTCATCAAGCTGGACAAGGAGGACTTCACCGGTCTCCCCGAGCTCCGGTGGGCGCTGGAGGGCGAACCCGGAGCCGGAGGTCCCGAAGCTCTGCCGAGACTCGTGGCCGTCCAGCCGACCGATCCGTCCTACGTGCCGCCGGAGGCCTGCCAGATCGTCGCCACCGGACCCGACGGCAAGGAGCAGATCGTCGGGCGCATCACCTCGTCGCGGTTCTCGCCCACCCTGGAGCGGTCGATCTGCCTGGCGCAGGTGGAAGCCACCCACGCCTCGCCGGAGACCGCCCTCACCGTCGTCGGAACCGACGGCCGACGCCACCGTGCGGTGGCCATGCCTCACCACGCCCATTTCGATCCCGCCGGAGAGCGGCTCCGTGGCTGACCCTTCGTGCGCCCCTGCCCCAGGCATCGTCATCCCCGCGAAGGCGGGGATCCATCGGTGAGGGGTCGGCGTCATGCCTGAGCAAGCCGAGTTCACCGGTCCCGTCGCCGGCACCCGCGAGGTGAGCGGCACCGGCTGGAGCCTGCGTGATCAGTCGCCAATTCCGAAACTCCTGGTCTATGAGGATTTCGAGTCCGACGGGCTGGTCCGGGGGCACCTGGGCGTTGCATTCGGCGCCTCGACGACCGCGCCCGACGGTGTACTGGTCTGCGGCGTCCGGCCCGGGGAGTGGCTGCTGCTGGGGGAGCGGTCCGGCTCCGTCCCACCGGCATCCGGTGCCGTGACCGTAGACCTCACGCACGGTCTGGCGATGTTCCGGCTGACCGGACCGGCAGCCCGGCACGTGCTGGCCGCGGTGTGCAGTATCGACATTGCCGAGGCGATGCTGCCCAACGGGGCGGTCTGCGGCGCCTCGGTGGCCCGGTTGGCGTGCACGCTCGCACGAGATGACGTTGCCGGCGAGCACTCCTATCTCATCCTGTCGCAGCGCTCGGCCGGGCGATACCTGTTCGAGGCGCTCGGCGACGCGGGCGGGAGCCGAACCTAATGGCAGCGACCGCCGCTTCAGCCGGCGGGAGTGGCCCGGACGGTGGCGCTCGTTCCGCGTCCCAACCGATGAAGGCGTGTACGGATCTTCTGTGCGAGCGTCCGGATCGTCAGGATGATCATGAACAGCGCAACCGTGCTGAGCGCCATGGTCCCGCCTGTGGCGGTGTCGTGGTGGTAGCTCACCAGGATCCCCACGGTGGTCGTGATCGCTCCGATCACCGTTGCGAGGGCCATGAGAACCGGTACGCGCCGCACCAGGATCGCGGCTGTCGCAGGTGGTCCGATCAGCAGGGCGAACACCAGTAGGGATCCCACGACTTCGAACGACGACACGATCGCCACGGCAATCAGTGCAAGGAGGACGAAGTGTGCGAGCCGGGGCCGCATCCCCAGCATCTTGGCCTGCATCTCGTCGAACGTGAGAACCAGGAAGGCGCGGTGGAACAGGAGTGCCCCACCCAACGGGATGGCGGTGGTGATCAGTTGGCGGTAGAGGTCGCTCTCGGTGACACCGGCGATCGAGCCGAAGAGCACGCCGGTGAGGTCGCCCACGTAGGTGCCCGACTGGCTGGACATGATCACCACGGCCAGCGCCAGCATGCCGACGAACAGCAGGCCGATGGCGGTGTCCTCCGGGAGTGGGGAATGCCGGCGCAACACGTTGATCCCACCCACCATGCACAGTGCCGCCACGAAGGCACCCAGCGGGACGTTCCCTCCGAGGACGAGGGCGAGCGCGATGCCGGGAAGAACGCCGTGGGCCAGGGCGTCACCGAGGAAGCTGAGTCCGCGCAGGACGACCCACGTGCCGATGATCGACGTGGACAGCACCGCAAGGAGGGCCGACGCGAGGGCGCGGCGCATGAAGGGGTTCGTGAGGAACGGCTCGACCCACCACTCCCACGGATTGACGAGGAAGTCCACTGATTCAGTTCTAGCCGCTCCAGCGGGTGAGTGTGAGAGTCATTCGCAGACGTTGCTCTCCGGGACGCTGCCTCGCACGCGCCGCCCGTCGAGCGCGGTGGGCAGCGTCCCGGTCGTGCGCCTCGCGTACTCAGCCGCCGAGGGCCCCGGCGATGGTGCGGGCGTTGTGGCGCATCATCGCGACGTAGGTCTCCGCGCCCGAGCCCGCCTCGCCGAGGGCGCCCGTGTAGAGACTCGCGATGGCTACCCCGTCGAGATGCTCGGCGAGGGCGACGGCCTCTCCCGCGCCGTGCAGGGCCTCGGCGAAGATGGCCGGGACGCCGTTCTCCTCGATCACGTGCGCCAGTTCCTCCAGATCCGCGGGGCTGGGTTCGGCCAGCGTGGTCGTCGCCGGGATGACCGTG
Organism: bacterium; assembly: GCA_026713745.1. Lineage (GTDB taxonomy): Bacteria > Actinomycetota > Acidimicrobiia > Acidimicrobiales > CATQHL01 > VXNF01. The sequence goes on along the minus strand of JAPONU010000074.1, from coordinate 4,571 downwards.
CCGATCACCTCAAAGCCGTAGCGGTCGGCGAAGTAGCCGAGGGAGTCGTGGTTGGTCACGAGCTTGCGCTGCGCGGCCGGCACCGCTTCGAGCGATGCGGTGATCTCCCGGTGCAGATCCGCCAGTTCGGCCAGATAGGCGTCCGCGCATGCGGCCACACGGTCTGCGTCGAGGCCGGCGTGCTGAACGAGAGCCGGGCCGAGGTTCTCCACGGCCTGCGCGACCCGGACGGGGTCGAGCCAGACGTGCGGATCCTCCGACCCGTGGCCGCCTTCTTCGTCGCCGTGGTCCTCGTCTTCGTCATCGTCGCCGTGGTCCTCGCCCTCATCGTCGTCTTCCTCGTCGCCGTGGTCCTCGCCCTCATCGTCGTCTGCTTCGGCTTCCTGGTCCACGTCGTCGTCACCGTGGTGCTCTTCGTCCTCGTCTTCCTCGCCGTCTTCGTGGTCCTCGCCCTCTTCTTCCTCGTCCTCGTGGTCCTCGCCCTCGTCCTCCTCGTGGTGGCCGCCGAACATCTCGGCGTCGAACTCCAGCGTGGTCATGTAGTCGCCGGCGGTGAACACGGGCGTGCCGTCGGCCTCGACCGACTCCAGGATGTCCTCGAGTCCCTCCTCGAGTTCCAGGCCGTTGGTCACGATGATGTCCGCCTGGTCGAGCCGGGCGCGGTCCGACATGGACGGCTCGTAGTCGTGCGGATCGGCGAGCGGCGGCAGGATGGATTCCACCTCGGCGAGGCCGCCGCAGGCGACATTGCGCGTCACGTCGGCCCAGATGGTCGTGGTCGCCATGATCAGAGCAGGTTCCGCCTCGGCGACCTCCTCGGTCTCTGCGGCGGCAGGCGCGTTGGAGGCCGCCGCGGGTGGATCGGGAGCTGCGGGAGGCGTGGCTTCGACACCGCCGGCGGAATCCTCACCGGAGCAGCCGGCCACGAGCAACGCCACGACACAGGTGGCTGCTGCCAGCGGACGACCCCGGATCGATCGTCTCCGGCGTTGGCGGTTGCCCGGACCGGGCGGGTGGCCGGCCGTCGGCGTGCGAGAGAGCGTGTGAGTGGGTCGGGAAGTTTTCAGAATGAGAACCATACTCTGATAGTATCGTCACACATGGAGCGCATCAAGCACCGGCGCGACCGGCACGTGCGGGTGGGCTCCGGGCGTCGTGCCGCCCCGGGACCGTTGAGAGCCGCGCCTAGGCTTCGCTCGGGCCGGTGAGGCTCGGAACAGGGAGGAGAGGAGGACGGCGATGGCTGTGACGGCGGCTTCGACTCTTCCCGCGACCTCGACGAGACCCGCGTTGCGGGTCGACGGGGTGACCGTCTACTACGGGAGCCATTGCGCCCTGGCCGACGTCACGCTGGAACTCCCGGGGGGTTTCACGGCGGCGCTCATCGGCCCGAACGGCGCCGGGAAGAGCACGCTCCTGCACGTGCTGGCGGGGATCGTGACGCCGACTTCCGGTGTCGTCTCGCGGCCGTCCTCGGTGTCCTATATGCCCCACCACCGCGGTGTGAGCACCTGGATGCCCTTGACCGTCTCCGAGGTCGTCAACATGGGGTGCTACCGGCGGAGGGGTCTGCTCGGCCGGCTGGGGGCCACGGACCGCCGCGCCGCGCGGGAGGCCGCGGATCGGATGGAGATCGGCGACCTCATGGGTCGGCAGTTCGGTGAGCTGTCCACGGGTCAGCGACAGCGCGTGCTCATGGCACAGGTCCTCATCCAGGACGCCGGGTTGCTGCTGCTGGACGAGCCCATCACCGGCCTGGACATCGTCAGCCAGGCGCGCATCCTGGAGGTGGTCGACGAGGAGCGCGAGCGCGGCGTCCTGGTGGTCATGTCGACCCACCATCTCGACGAGGCGAATCACTGCGACCACGTGCTCCTGCTTGCCGGGCGCCTCCTGGCCCAGGGACCCCCGCGGGAGATCCTCAAGGCCGAGTTGTTACGGAGTTCGTATGCCGGGCGGACGATGGAGATGCACGAATGGGCCGAGGAGTGCGCCGCGGCGCACACGCTCAGCAATTCGGAGACCGGCCGGCCGATCCACCTGACCCACGACCACCACGCCCATCCGGATCCGGGCTAGACCGGCGCCACTCCCGCAGCCCGGCTGCTCGATCCAAACGTCTTCTCCGCAGCCTCGGAGCGAGCGGCGGATATCCGTTCAGGCGCAGTCGGCACAGTTACCGATGGCGTCGATCTGATGCTCGTCGACCTGGAAGCTGTGCCGACTGGCCAGGTCCGTGAGTGCCGATTCGATAAGCGATTCGGTCTCAGGAGTGAAGTCGATGTCTGTGACGGTGCCGCACGACCGGCAGACGAGATGGTGGTGATGCCGGCCCAGGTGCTCGGACAGCTCGAAGTGCGCGTGATTCGATCCCACCGCCAGCCGGCTCACCGCCTCAGCCTCCTCCAGGACGGTGAGCGTGCGATAGACCGAACTCTGGGGAACGCCGGGTGTGCGCGGCAGGATCTGGGGAATCGTCAACGGTTGTCCGGCATCCGCCAGCACGTCGACGACCAGACGGTGATTGGATGTGAATCGCCGGCCCTTGGCCTCGAGGCGCAGGCGAACCTCGTCATGGAGGGCATCCCGATCACCGGCGGGTACCGTCCCGTCAACCATAGGCACCGCTAGAGCGTACCGCCCGCCCGCGGTCCCCGGAGATGGCAGCACCGGGCCGGTCCCGAGTGCTGCCACAATGGCGGTCGTGAGCGGTCGAGAGGCGAGCGATCCCCGTCTCGGGGGTCATCTCCGGGAAGCGTCCGTCCGGGACCGCGTCGACCAAGCGGCCAAACGAGCCGGCGGCAACCTGAAGTGGGGCATCGATCCGCCAGGCGTGCTGCCGGCGTGGATCGCCGAGCACGACCTCGGCCCACCACCGGTCGTGCGGGACGCCCTCCGGCGCCTGGCCGACCTACCCGACGTGGGCTACAGCCGCCGGGCGGGCGACCTGGCCGGCGCCTTCGCGGACTGGTGCGAAGTCCGCCACCACTGGCGTCCCGATCCGGCACTCGTGGTCCCGACGGCGGACGTGTTGCAGGGGATCTGGGCGGTTGTGGCCGCGTTCTCAGAGCCCGGCGAGGGTGTGATCACCACTCCGCCCGTCTACCCGTACTTCCACGATGTCGCCCCCAGCCTGGGCCGGCGCAGCCTGGAGTGCCCGCTGCGTCACGACGCCGACGGGTGGCGCCTCGAACTGGACGATCTGGCGGCACTGCTCGAGTGCGAACCGGCTGCCCGCATCCTGCTGCTGTGCAGTCCCCACAACCCGACCGGTCATCTCTACAGCCGTGAGGACCTGCAGGCGATGGTGGAACTGACCCGCCGCCACGACGTCATCCTCATCAGCGACGAGATCCATTTCGATCTCGTCTACCCCGGCGGAGGTCACTACCCCACTCTCGCATTGCCGGGCGCCGCCGAGCATACCGTGGCCCTCTACTCGGCAGGAAAGGCCTTTGCGATCTCGGGCCTGCGGGCGGCCGTCGCCGTCTTCGGCAACGAGGAGCTGCGCGCTCGCTTCGAGCTGGCGATGCCCGCGCACCTGCTCGGCGGGGTCGGTCGTGCCGGTGTCGAGGCGGCGATCACGGCGTGGCAGCACGGTGCCGGCTGGCTCGATGAACTCGTGGCATTGTTCGACCGGCACCGGCGGATGGTGGTCGACGTGCTGGCGTCGGAGTTGCCCACGATCGGTTGCCATCTGCCGGCGTCGACGTTCCTGGCGTGGCTGGACGTGTCCGCTTTCGGCCTGGGCCCCGACCCGGCGGCCAGAATCCGGGCGATGGCGGGGGTGCGCACCTCTGAGGGTCACGAATTCGGGACGGGGGGCGAGGGTTACGTGCGCCTCAACTTCGGCACGTCCACGGCTCTCCTGACTGAGATCCTCGACCGCCTCGTCGGGAGCTTGCGGCTCCGCAGCGACGCAATGCCCGCCGGCTGACTGCCCTGCAGTCCGCGGCACGCCGGGACGGCTTCGCCGGACAGTGGATTCCGGCCTCCGCCGGAACGGCGCCGGCGGGGATTGGCATCATGGACTGGCGCACTCAGGAGCGAACGCGGCTCTTGGCTTCGAGATGGCCGACGTGGTGCCTCTCCTTGCAGTTTCGCGTCGAGGTCTCCAGCTGGATCGTGACGTGGGTGAGCTCGTGGTCCTCGTAGGCGATCCGGCGAACCTCCTCGAGCAGCTCCTGGACGTCACCCGTCCAGTCCGGGTCGATGAGCACATGCGCGGTCAGGAGTTCCTCGTCGGCGGAGATGCTCCAGGCGTGCACGTCGTGGATCACCGTGACACCTTCCAGTGATTCGATGTCGTGGCAGAGTTTGTAGACGTCGAGATGGTGGGGCGTGCCCTCCATGAGAACGTGGAACACCTTTCGTACCAGTCCGAGGGAGTTGTAGAAGATCAGGAGGGAAAGGACCACGCTGAGGATCGGGTCGGAGATGTTCCAGCCCAGCGTCCGGATAAGGATGCCCGAGACGACCACGCCGACCGAGCCGTAGAGGTCGGCCATGACGTGCTGGAACGCGCCCTCCACGTTCACGCTGTGCTCGGTGGAAGCGTGCAGCACCCAGGC
>JAPONU010000073.1 GCA_026713745.1 bacterium | reverse complement strand
GATGGCCGGCGCGGGTGTGGCGGTCATCCCCGCTGACCGCCACGAATCGGGGTGCGTGCTGGACATGACCGTGGCGGAGAACCTCACACTCGTCTCGCCCCCGCGAGCCCGACTCGGCCGCGCCTTCCTCGATCGACCCGGCCGCCAGGCTGTTGCCGAACGGCTCATCGAGCAGTTCGGCATCCAGACCTCCGGAGCCGATGCCCCGATGTGGTCGCTCTCGGGAGGCAACCAGCAGCGCGTCGTCCTGGCGCGCGAACTGAGCGGCGATCCTGCCGTGCTCGTGGCGGCCCAGCCCACGCGAGGACTCGACGTCGGCGCCATCGAGTATGTCTCCGAACGCCTGCGCGAGGCCGCCCGTCAAGGTGTGGGCGTGCTCCTCATCTCCACCGAACTGCCCGAAGTGCTGGACCTGGCCGACCGGATCGTTGTGATCTTCCGGGGACGCATCGTCGGCGAGATGGATCGAGCCGGGATGGACGTCGAGCGCCTCGGCCTGCTCATGAGCGGGGCGCAGCAGGCGGCAGCCTCGTGACCACCGCAGCGGTGGCGCCCGGCGCCGCGAGCGCACGCTTCTCCCGTACCCGCGAGGGCGCCACGGTGCTTGCCGTCTACCTCGTGAGCATCGCTGTGGCCCTGCTCGTGGCGGCGCTGGCGCTGTGGGCGACGGGCGGTTCCCCGACGACAGTGCTCTCGGCCATGCTGGACGGGAGCGTGCGTGCCGACGCTCGTTGGGGCCGCACCATCGGTGAGGCCATCCCGCTGCTTCTCGTCGCGCTCGGCACCACCGTCAATGCCAAGGCGGGGTTGGTGAACATCGGCCAGGAGGGTCAGCTGTTCGTGGGGGCGGCACTCGCCACGTACACCTTCACGCACATCGGAGTCTCGGGCCCGTACGTTCTGATCCTGATCATGCTGGCCGGCGTTGCGGGCGGTGCGCTCTGGGCGGGCATCGCCTCGGTCCTGCGCTACCGGCGTCGCATGCCGGAGGTCCTGACCACCCTCTTGCTGGTGTTCGTCGCCGCGCAGCTCGTGGGCTACGGGCTCAAGAACTCCAACCTGCTGCTGGATCCGACGCCTGATCAGGCCAACCGCCTCCTCGTCAGCGAGCGCCTGGATCCCTCGACGCGCTTGCCGCGCCTGCGTTGGTTCGGCAACGAGTTCCCCGTCAGCGCCTTCGTGGCCCTCGCCCTGGCCGTCGTCGTGGCGCTGGTGCTGTCCCGGACGATCGTGGGCTTCCGCCTTCAGATGCTCGGCCGAGGGCCCCGCACGGCGCACCGAGCCGGTGTGAGCGAGTCGCGCTACGGCGGCATGGCGCTCGTGGTCTCCGGGGCATTCTGCGGATTGGCGGGGGCGTTCATGCTGGTGGGAGGTGACTTCGGCAACTACCGGCTCACGCCCGGGTTCGCGGTGAACATCGGGTGGGAGGGGCTGCTGGTTGCCCTTGTGGCCCGCTCCCATCCCATCGTCGCGATCCCTGCGGCGTTCGTCTTCGCAGCCCTGCGCACCGGGTCGGGGTTCCTGGCGGCCACAGGTGTGGATCGCGACATCACCAAGGTCGTGCAGGCGCTTCTGGTGCTGGCGTTGCTGGTGCCTCCGGCCATTCTCTTCGTCCGCGACCGGCGCCGCGCCCTGGCCGCGGCGCGGGATCGAGTCTGAGCCGTGTTCGTCGATTTCTTCTCCGCCGTCGGAGACGTGCTCTCAAGTGAGAGCACCTACAGCAGCGGCTGGCGCCTTGCGACCGCGCTCGGGTTCGTCGCGGTGGGGGAGTGGATCGCCGAACGCGCCGGGACAATCAACATCTCAGTGGAGGGGGCGATGCTCGGCGGCGCCTTCGCCGCCGCCATGGGCTACGACGCCACCGGGAGCATCGCCGTCGGTCTGGTGGTCGGTGCCGGCGCGGGGCTCGTCGTCGGAGCCGTGCAGGCCCATTTCAGTCACAACCTCACGGCCAACCAGTTCGTCGTGGGGCTCACGCTCAACATCTTGGTCCTCGGCTTGGCGAGCTTCCTCAACAGCACCCTCAAACCCGAGACCGCCGCGGCGCACGTCTTCGAGGTGCCGGGCCTCGTCGAGATCCCGCTGCTGGGGCCGGCCCTGTTCGGCCAGCCCTGGCCGCTCTATCTCTTGTATCCCCTCGTCCCGCTGGCCTGGTGGTTGGTCCACCGCACGCGCTGGGGTCTGGAGGTGCGAGCTGTGGGGGAGAACCCGCAGGCGGCGGATGTGTCGTCGATCAACGTGAACGCGCGTCGCCGCCAGGCCATCTACATCGCGGGCATCACGTCGGGCCTCGGCGGGGGCTACCTCCTGCTGGGGCAGGTGGGGTGGTACGAGGATTCCATCGTGGGCGGGCAGGGGTTCATCGCCATCGCGGCGGTGATCTTCGGTGGCTGGACGCTGCGGGGGGCGATGTTGGGCTGCCTGCTGTTCGGTAGCGCCAATTCCTTCCGGCTCAGCCTGCCGGGCGTGGGGCATCCGCTGAACTCGGAGCTCCTGTCGTCGCTGCCGTTTGTGCTAACCATCTGCGTCATGGCGCTCTTCGCACACCGCACCCGAGAGCCGCAATCGCTGGCTCGACCATTCATCAGGGGCCTCCGATGAAGGCCGCCCTCTACGACGCCCACGGCGGGCCGGAGGTGCTCCGCTACGTCGACGTGGCCGATCCCGAGCCGGGGCCCGGAGACGTGGTGGTGCAGGTCGAGGCCACCGCCCTGAACCGTCTGGACATCGTGCAGCGGGCCGGATACTTCACCATGCCCGGGTACGCGTTCCCGCACATCGCCGGCATGGACGTGGCGGGAACCGTGGCCCGCCTCGGCGAGGCCGTGGAGGACGTCTCCGTCGGTGACCGGGTGGTGGTTGATCCGTCGCTGTCGGGGGTGCGGGAGGACTCCCGCCTCGCCGGGCGCGGCGACCTGTACGGCGAGTTGGGGATCATCGGCGCCACCGCCGACGGCGGCTACGCCGAACTGTGCCTCGTGCCGGCCAGCCACGTCTTCCCGATACCCGACGACATGACATTCGACGAGGCAGTGGTGTTCCCCACCTGCTGGATGACCGCGGCGCACGCCCTGTTCGACGTCGGCAAGCTGCAGGCCGGCGAGACCGTCCTCATCCACGCGGCCGGCAGCGGGGTGTCCACGGCCGGGATCCAGCTGGCGGTCGCCGCCGGGGCGCGGGTCCTGGCAACCGCCGGCACCGACGCCAAGTGCGCCCGGGCCACCGAACTCGGCGCGGAGGCCACCGCCAACAATCGCACCACCGACATCGCCGGCTTTGCACGTTCCGAAACCGGCGGCGCCGGGGTGGACATGGTGTTCGAACACGTCGGCCCCGCGCTGTGGGAGGCCTCCATGTTCTCCCTCGGCGTCCGCGGCCGGCTCGTGAACTGCGGCAACACCACCGGCGACTCGGTCACGATCCCGTCGCTGGGGCACCTGTTCCACATGGGGCTGACCATCGTCGGCTCGGACCCGTACCGCCCCGAGGAGTTCGGCCCCGTCTGGGAGCAGTACTGCAGCGGTGACTTCGTGGCGCCGGTGGACTCGGTGATGCCCCTCGCCGAGGCGGCCGCCGCGCAGGAGCGGATGTTCGCCAGCGACCTCTTCGGCAAGATCGTGCTGCGGCCCTGAGCAAACCGCCGAGTGGCACTGCGGACCTCTCCGGATCTTGGCCGAGAAAGTGGGGCTACAAAAGAAGACCCCCAAGATCCTCGACAGCCGGCGGAGGCAGGCTAAGGACGGGCCGTGGCCGACTCTCCCTATCCAGAGCTGAAGAAGACCCACACGATGGCCCGGACGGGCCGGCCGTGGAGCGACTTCAAACCCGCACCGTCGGGCCCGGTGTGGAACGTCATCTTCGGCCTGGGCGCCTACTGGATGCTGGCGGGGGCGATCGAGTTGGGCCTCTTCGACGCGCTCTGGGACCACGGACCCCTGGGGCCCGACGGGTTGGCGGAGCACCTGGAGTCCTCGGCGCCGCACACCGAGGCCCTGGCGGACGCGCTGGTTGTCCTCGGGCTGCTGGACCGCCACGACGGGCGTTTCGACCTGAACGACTGCTCCCGGCGCTACCTCTGCCGTCAGAGCCCCGCACCGATGGCCGACCTGGTGTCGGTCGCTCCCGGCCCTGTGGAGAACTGGACCGATCTTGCCGGGACGATCCGCCGTGGCGAACCCACCCACCCGGTGGATGGCGACGTGGCGGGGTTCTGGGTGCCGCTCGTGGAGGGCACCTTCGGCACGGTGCTGCGGGCCGCCACCCGGGCCGACGCCTGGATCTCCTACAGCCACCTGTCGGCCCCGCGGGTCGCCGACCTCGGCGCCGGCGGGGCGCCGTGGAGCATCGCCGTGCTGCGGGCCTGCCCCGGCGGTACCGCCGTGGTGAACGACCTGCCGGAGGTCCTGGAGGTTGCCCGGGCGCGTATCGCCGAGGCCGGACTGGCCGGGCGCTGCGAGTTGCGCCCCGGCGACTATCACACGGTCGCGTTGGAGGACGAGGCGTTCGACCTGGTGGCGCTCGGGCACATCTGCCGCACAGAGGGTGCTGACGGCACGAGGGCTCTGCTGGCGCGGGCAGCCGCCGCCCTGCGCCCCGGTGGGAGGGTGCTGGTGTCGGACTACTTCCGCACCGACGATCCGAACCGCAGCCCCCAGGGGGTCTTCATGGCCGCCACCATGGCGGCATGCACCAGGCGGGGAACCGCCTTCACCTACCGACAGATGTCAGGCTGGCTCGGCGAGTCCGGATTCACCGAGGTCCGGCTGATCGAGCCGATCGCAGCCCAGCAGATCTTCGTGGCAACCAAACCGGCGAACACGCAGTCCTCGACTGAGTAGTGTCGATCCACCATCCCGTCATTCCGGCGCAGGCCGGAATCCAGATCCCGGCGTCATGCCCGCGCCGCAGGTGAGCGACCGAACGGACCCCGCACAACCGAAAGGCGGCAACATGACCTCCTCGAACGACACCAACGGCTCCGGCCGCCCCGAGCCGATCGACGTGCTGATCCGTGCGGGACACGTCGTCACCATGAACCCGCGCCGCGACATCATTCGCCACGGCGCGGTGGCGGTGCGCGGCAGCGAGATCGTGGCGGTGGGCAAAGGGGACGACCTGGCGGCCCGCTACGAGCCTGCCACCGTGGCAGGCGGCGACCGCTTCGTGGCCACCCCCGGCATGGTCAACAGCCACATCCACATCACCGGCGAGCCCCTCACCCGGGGCTACGTGCCCGACGACATCGACTTCGCGGAGAACGTCTTCGGCTGGCTCTGCCCGCTCTACGCCACCCACACGGCCGCCGACGAGCGCATCTCGGCGCAACTGGCGGCCACCGAGATGCTGCGGTCGGGCACCACGTGCTTCCTGGAGGCCGGCACGGTGCGCTTCCTGGACGACGTCGTGGACGGGCTCGTCGAAGTCGGCATCCGTGGCCGGGTGGGGCGCTGGGTGTGGGACCTGCCACCCGAGCCCGACGTCTACCGCCAGAACACCGACGAGGCCATCGCCAACCTGCAGGCCGTACTGGAGCGCCACGGTTCAGTGGCCGGGGGGCGCATCGCCGGCCACGTCGTGCTGGTGGGCCACAACACCGCCTCGGACCCGCTGTGGCGCGCCGCCCGGGAACTGGCCACCGGGGCCGGGGCCGGGTTCAGCTTCCACATGTCGCCGGCGCAACTGGACCCCGACGCCTTCCTGGCCGAGTTCGGTCACCGCCCCATCGTGCACCTCGCCGAGTTGGGTGTGCTGGACGACGACGTGGCGATCACCCACTGCGTGCGACTCGATGACGGCGAGGTGCAGATCCTCGCCGAGACCGGGGCCTCGGTGGCGCACTGCCCCACGACGGCTTTGAAGGTGGCCTACGGCGTGACGCAGGTGGGCAAGATGCCCGAGATGATGGCCGGCGGGGTGAACGTGGCCATCGGCACCGACGGCAACAACGCCTCCAACTACTCCGACCTGATGCGCGCCACCTACCTGGTGGCCGGCCTGTTCAAGGACGCCCGCTGCGACCCGCAGATGTTCCCGGCCGAGATGGCCTATGAGATGGCCACCCTGGGCGGTGCCCGGGCCGTGCAGGCGCAGGACCGGATCGGCTCGCTGGAGGCCGGCAAGAAGGCCGACGTGGTGCTGCACGACACCGACCGGCCCGAGTGGCGCCCGCTGCTGAACGTCATGAGCCAACTCGTGTGGTCGGCCGACGGACGCGGCGTGCACAGCGTCTGGGTGGACGGCGCGCAGGTCGTCGACGACGGGCACATGACCACCATCGACGAGGAACGGCTGTGGGCGGAGTGCCAGGCCGCCGGCGAAGCCATCTGCGCCCGCTCCGGCCTGCCAGACAAGGCCAAGTTCCCGATGGTCTGACCGTCGCCGCACCGTGACCCCACTCCACTGTCTGGAGGGGTACGCCTTCAGTCGCTCACGGGCCAGGCAGGACGTTCCGAGGCTTGCGGGAAGTCCGCTTGGACTTGGTTACGAGCCGCTCATCGACTCCACGACCGCGCTTGCAACTCGCCGGGCGATCGCGCTCGGGAGGAAGGCTCTGATCTCTCCGTCTGGGAGCCGGGCGATCCATCTATCGGCCGCGGGAAGCGACAGGGTGATTTCCGCCACCCCGGGGGACTGGGAGTCATCCCTCATC
>JAPONU010000072.1 GCA_026713745.1 bacterium | reverse complement strand
CGGGTTCATGATGGCCGAGGTCATCCCCGCACCGATAGCCATCGAGAGGAACGTGCCGGTGATCACGTGGCGGTTGGGCAGCCCGAAGCTGACGTTGCTGGCGCCACAGGTGGTGTTGACCTTCAATTCCTCGCGAAGGCGGCGCACGAGGTGCAGCACCTGACGTCCCGCCGTCCCGACTGCGCCGATCGGCATCACGAGCGGATCCACCACCACATCGGAATAGTGGATGCCGTGATCGGCGGCCCGCTCGACGATCCGGCGAGCAACCTCGAAGCGCACGTCGGGATCCTCGCTGATCCCCGTCTCGTCGTTGGAGATGGCCACGACAGCGGCGCCGTGACGTTTCACGAGCGGCAGGACCCGATCCATCACCTCCTCCTCGCCGGTGACCGAGTTGATGAGTGGCTTGCCGTCGTACACCGTGATCGCCGCCTCCAGAGCCTCCACGATCGAGGAGTCGATCGAGAGCGGGACGTCGGTCACCTCCTGCACCAGCTTGACCGCCCGGGTGAGCAGCGCCGGCTCGTCGGCCAGGGGAATACCGGCGTTGACATCCAGGATGTGGGCGCCGGCGGCCACCTGAGCGACGGCGTCAGCCTCCACCCGGCTGAAGTCGCCGGCCTTCATCTCCTCGGTCAGCAGCTTGCGCCCGGTGGGATTGATCCGCTCGCCGATCATCACGAAGGGCCGCGCGAACCCGATCCTCACCTCCCGGGTGCGGGAACTGATCACTGTCTCGGTCACGTCGCTTCCTCCTGATGCTGCAATTCTGAGGTCGATTTGGTGGTTTCGGGGGGCTCGGCTCGTTCGGGGTCCCACCCGCCGGTCGCCACGAAGGTCTCGAGGCGCTCGCGGGGAAACACCGCCTCCAACTCGGCCGCCACACGCAGGGCGGCGCCCTGCGGATCGTCGCCGTCGGCCCGCCGCGAGGTCCGCCGCCACTCGCCGATGTACTGCGACGCCGAGGACATCCCCGCCACCATCGCCGCGTTGTCGATGGCTCGCTGGAAGCGCCGGGGCAGGATTCGCTGAACCTTCTGATCACCCGCTCCGACGTTCACCTGCGCGGGGATGTCACGCCAGCTGATGATGATGAGATCCCCGCCACCGTCGCGCCGGCGCCGGCGCCGGCCGCCGGCCGCATCGCCCTGCGCCACGACGATCAGGCCGCCCGCACAGCAAGACGCCGCCGGGCCTGCAGCGGCGCGGCCAGCCCCGCCACGCCCACCTCGATCCGCTCGTAGCGCAAACCCAGACTCGCCGCGGCGCACCGGGCCGCTGTCTCGAGGGCGGCATCGGGATCCTGCACGAGGTGCACCACCCGCGTGTAGTTGCCGAAGTAGAGGTCACGCAGTTCGGGGTGCTCGGCTATGCCGAGTCCCTCCAGGATCAGGCGGTCGAAGTGCCGCACCAGGTAATCCGTCAAGTAGAACGTGCCCAACTCCTCCTCACCCAGGGCGGCGAAGCGCTCCGGCCCGGCGTACAACTCGTAGCAGTGGGCGCCGGGGAGCCGCTCCACCCCCTCCTCGGCACACACCCGGTCCAGACCTCCGCCGGTCCCGCAGTCCATGTAACCCACGAGGATCGAGTCGTAGGTGCCACGGGCCGCGCGCACCCGCCGGCGCACCGCCTCGGGAATCTGTTCGGGGCGGTTGTGCAGCCGGGCCGGCAGGCATTCGAAGTCCAGGCCGCCCAGTTCGGCGGTGATCGCGGCGAGTTCGCGGGCCAGCGCCCCGCAGGCGATGACCAGGACTCGACCCTGTGGCGGCGCCGTAACCGGGCCGCCCGCGTCACGAGGCACTCCGGCGGGGTCGCTGACCAGCACCCGACCCCCCGGCACCGTAACCGGGCCGCCCGCGTCACGAGGCACTCCGGCGGGGTCGCTGACCAGCACCCGACCCCCCGGCACCGTAACCGGGCCGCCCGCGTCACGAGGCACGCCGGCGGGGTCGCTGACCAATGCCCGACCCCGCGGCGCCGGTGCCGCGCGACGGGTCATTGCCGCCCCGTCACCCGGCGGCGCGGCGCGCCGTGACGAGCTTCGTGGCGGTCTCCGCCGCGACGGCCGCGTCGCGGCAGTAGGCGTCGGCGCCGATGGCCGCGCCGAATTCCTCGTTGAGCGGCGCGCCGCCCACGAGGATGATGACCTCGTCCCGGCGACCCTTCTCGACGAGCGTGTCGATGACCACCTTCATGTAGGGCATGGTGGTGGTGAGCAGGGCCGACATGCCCAGGATGTCGGGCTTGTGCTCGTCGAGCGCCGCCAGGAACTCCTCGACGTCGGTGTTGATGCCCAGGTTGAACACCTCGAATCCGGCGCCCTCGAGCATCATGGCCACGAGGTTCTTGCCGATGTCGTGGATGTCGCCCTTGACCGTGCCGATGACGACGCTGCCGACGGGCTCGGCGCCCGTCTCGGCAAGCAGAGGCCGCAGGATGGCCATTCCCGCCTTCATGGCGTTCGCCGCCAGCAGCACCTCGGGCACGAAGAGGATGCCATCACGGAAGTCGATGCCGACGATGCGCATGCCCTCCACGAGGGCGTCGTTGAGGACCCTGTCCGCCGGCCAGCCCCGCCCGAGCAGGATGTTGGTTCCCTCGGCGATCTCGTCCGCCAGGCCGTCGTAGAGGTCGTCGTGCATCTGCACGCGGAGTTCCTCGTCGTTCAGGCTCGACAGGTCGAGGTCGTCGGCGTCGTCGAAGTCGGCGTTTGCGGGCACATCACTCATCGGCGTGTCCTTTCGAGGCCAACCGCGGTGCCCGCTACGCCGGTCCCGGCAACCGGTCCCGCCGCTGTCGATCAACCGCAGGTTTCACTGTTCCTCCGGCCCACTTGCGGTGCCAAACGTTGCTGGCACATGACGTCCTGATTCCGCATTGTGGACCGGAACCGTAATACGGAACAATCTAACACATGGTCCGGCCCGGTTCCACGGCACCACCGGGCCGACTCACGGCACTCTCCGACGACCGCTCGACCCGCTCCGCTGGAAGCGGGAAAGGGTGGTCGCTCAGGCGAAACGCGAGGGCAGACCGATGGGGAAGGCCTCCCGGATGCGGGCGTCGACTGCGGGCCCGACGTGGTCGGGATAGTGCCCCGACAGCACCTCTCGGGCCCGGCGATGGGCGACCTGCAAGGCGCTCAGCCCGCCGGCGTCGGCCCAGTTCTCCGGCGACTCGCGATCGCCGATGATCGGGTAGACGTACTCGGTCTGCATGAGTGACAAGGTCTGCGCAGAGCCCAGGAAGTGCCCCGGGCCGGCGATCACCTCGGCGATCACGTCGGCCGACAGCGTTCCCTCGTCCACCTCGATGCCCCGGACGGTGCGATTGACGGCGCCCATCATGTCGTTGTCGATGACGAGTTGCTCGGGCGAGCACGCCAGCAGGCTGGCCAGCATGCCGGCGGACTCGAAGATCAGATTGGCACCGGCGTTGCCGGCCAGACCGACCGTCAGGCCCTTCTCGTAGCCGGACTGGGCGTCGGGAATTTTCGAGTCGGTCATGCCGGCCGGCACGCCCGACGGGAGGCCTATCCAGTTGAGCAGCTGCGCGGCGGCCGCATTCACCACCGCCTCCTCGCCCGAACCGCCGCTCATGGCGCCCGTACGCAGGTCCGAGACGAAGGGCCACATGCCCATGACGCACGGGTGGCCCGGCCGGAGCAGGTTGACGTTGCACAACCCGGCGAGGCACTCAGCCAGGGCCTGCACGAGCGCGCCGGCCAGAGCGGCCGGAGCGGTGGCGCCCGCCTGGCCCGCCGAGAGCAGCAGCACGGGCATACCCGTGTTGACCTGGGCCACCATGCACTTGTTCGCCTCCTCGGCGAAGCGCATGGGAGGGACGACGAAGGTGTTGTAGCCGACCGCGAACGGCCGCTTGGCAAACTCGCCGGGGCCGCCGAGCGCGATGTCGAAAATCTCCACGGACTCATGCACGTGCTTGGGGTCGAACCACGCCGACCCGACGGGCTTGGAGGTGCCTACCAGGACCGCATAGGCCGTGGAGAGGTCGAGATCTCGGGAATCGGTCAGATCACGCGCCACGCAGGTGCGCCCGAAGAAGTGGACGTGCTCGAAGGAGTCCACCAGCCGGGCGCAGTCGTAGACGTCGGCGATGGTCGAGGGACGGAACCGGTTGGTCTCGTAGTCGTGGATCAGCACGGCCGCGCCGGCCGTCCCGTAGTGCACCCTGTCGCCGCCCACGTGGATCGACCTGTCGTCGTCGAAGCCGTGCCAGATCCACTCCTTGTTCGAGCGCCGGATGCCCTCGGAGATGAGAGCCCGGGGGTAGTGCAGGCGGCCGTCGGCGTCCAGCCAACCCCCGGCGTCCGTCACGACCTCGGTGAACTCCGGGATCGGCGTACCCATGCCGGTGTCCTCCAGCAGCCTCAACGCCGTGTCGTAGATCTGCTGCATGTCGCCCTCGCTCAGCGGCGCGTAGCGACCGCCCGCCTGGCCCGGTCGCACCGGGCGGGCGTCCGCGGCCGGCGCCGCCTGGCGCTCGGCGATTCGGCCGGCTCGCCCGCCGGTCCGGCGACGCCGGGAACCATCACGCGACTCGGTAGTCATCGAGCCTCCTCTCGAGGCCCTCGGACCTCCCCGTCGCTGCCGTTCTCCTGCACCGCCGACCCCTGCCGTCAGGCCCGCGGGGCCTTGTTCTCGGGGTCGTAGGCCGCGCCGCCAAGCACCGTGGCAGCGCGGCGCTCACCCAACATTTCCAATTCGAAGCCCGATCCCGGCGCCTCGAACTCCGGGGCCACGTAGACGAAGGCCAGGCTGGTGCCCACCGAGTGCCCGTAGGCCCCGCTCGTGGCGATGCCCATGATCTCGTCGCTACCGGGAACGTACGCCGGCTCGTTGCCCCAAACGTCGTTGTCGCCCTCGTCCACTGCGCAGTAGACCAGCGCCCACCGCAGCGGCTCGGGCCCGTCGCGGCGCGCCAGCGTGGCCCGGCGGCCGACGAAGTCCTTGGAGAAGTCCACGAAGCGCTCGATGCGGGCCTCGATGGGGGTGATCTCGGTGGTGAGTTCCGCACCCCAGGCCTTGTACGCCTTCTCGATGCGCATGGCGTTCATGGCGTAGCTGCCGTAGTGGACCATGCCGTGGGGCTCGCCCGCCTCACGTAGCGCCTCGTACAGCTCGGCCATCCGGTCGATGGGGCAGTGCAACTCCCAGCCCAACTCCCCCACGTAGGACACCCGGAGCGCCTTGCAGGGGACCCCGGCAACATCGATCTCCCGGGCGGTCAGCCAGCGGAACGACTCGTTTCCCAGATCGGCGCCGGTCAGCGGCGCCAGGACGTCCCGGGTTCGCGGGCCCGACACCCCCACCAGGGCGGTGGCATCGGTCACGTCGGCGACGGTGACGTCCTCGCCCGCCCCGACGTGCTGGGTCAGCCAGTCCCGGTCGTGGCTCTGTCCCATGATGGCCGAGGACAGGTAGAAACGCTCGGGTCCGAGGCGGCAGATGGTCATCTCGCACTCGATGCCGCCGAGTTCGGTGAGCATGTGCACGAGCCGGATGCCGCCTACCCTGGGCAAGCGGTTGGCCGACAGCCGGTCCAGCAGGGCGCCGGCGTCGGCGCCGGTCACCTCGAACTTGGCGAAGGCCGTGAGGTCGGCGATGCCCACCCGCTCCCGCACGCCACGCACCTCGGTGCCGACGGGCTCGAAGGCGTTCGAGCGGCGGTAGGAGTGCACCTCCGGGGAACCGTCGGGCGAGAAGTACTGCGGCCG
>JAPONU010000071.1 GCA_026713745.1 bacterium | reverse complement strand
TCTTCGTCTACGGCGTGCCCAACCGGGACAAGGCACGGCTGACGACCATCATGCTGGGCCACTTCCACCGCCACAAACTCGAGTTCGAGTCCGTCATCGTCTTCGCGGACCAGACCGAGATCCCCAGCGTCGACCTGGCGAGACTCTCCGACGTCGGCGGCGACCTGATCTCGTCGCTGGAATCGACCGAGGACCTCAACCGGAAACTCCTGCGGCGCGTGGCCTAACTTCGAATCGGAGCACGCGATGCCAGACACACCCGCCCCGCCGCCGAGCGACCCGCCGCCCGAGGACCTCGATGAGGACTACGACCCCACCGAGAAGTTCGGGGGCCCCTCCCCGATGCGAGTCGTCACCCTCGACGAGGCGTTCCTCCGAGTCGTCGCCAACGACCTCCACGAGGAATCCGGCTTCGACCCCGAGGTCGGCGATGCGTTGAACATCTACGGCGAGCGCGGCCCCAACCCGACCCTCCCCGACGACTTCGACCTGGAGGCCTACTTCCGCCGCTACGGCCTGTAGCCGCCCACCGGCGAGGCGGACCCACAGGAGTTAATTCCGCTCCCGCGAATAACTGGTAGGCTGTAGATATTCCTCCCCGCCTTTCCGGCCAGCCGGGATCGGTGGGGGCTTATCGTTCCGGCGAGAAGCCCCGGTGTGGCGTGTTCAGGTGCAGCGAAGTGACCCCACAGATGAGATCACGATGACCCCCGCCGACGAGCACGAGTTCTACGGCAGGCCCGAGAACCAAGTGCCCCAGGGTCCGTCCCGGCGACGCCCGCAGCCGGATGACCAGCCTCCCAGCCCGGCTCTGCTCGAAACGCTCGACATCCTCAGCGACTCCGACACAATGAGCGCCCTCGCCGAGGCCGAAGCCGATCTCGCCGCCGGCGACCTCACCACGCTCGACTGAACAACCAGCACCCCAACTGACTCGCCGGGCCCGCAAGGACCTCGACGGCGTGACACACCTGGACTCGGTCCCGGCCGGCGCCCGAGGTCCGCGTGGCGGGGCACGTGACCCGAGGCACCATGACGCAATCTTTCACGTCAAGGCTCAACCGTAACGACATCGTCGATTTCCGTTATGGAGGAGACAAGACGGCCGGATCTGCCCACAGCCGGCTTTGCAACTATTACGCGACCGTTCCAGTCAACGACCCACCATAACGATATCGCCACTTTCCGTTACGGTCGCTAGAATCAGCGCGTGGACGCCAACCAGTACGCAACGACGATGTTCGGGCGGGCCAAGCGAACTCTCGGCGCGCACTCCTATGTCGCCTACTTCCCCGAGAGGCTGCCCCGCGAGTTCGCACTGTCCGGCGAGAGCATCATGCGCACGGCCGACGCCGAGGCGGCACTGGGCCGGCTGGCAGGGTCGGGACGGCTGCTGGCCAGCCCCCAACTCCTCGTCTACCCCTACCTCAGACGGGAGGCGGTCTCATCGGCGCGCATCGAGGGAACCCAGGCCTCCCTGAGCGATGTCTTCGACGCCGAGGCGAGCGAGCGACCTCTCAGCCCCGATGTCGAGGAGGTGGTGAACTACGTCCGAGCCATGGAGCAAGGCATCGACCTTCTGCCGAGCCTGCCGCTGAGTGTCCGCCTCGTCTGCGAGATGCACTCGGTGATCCTCGCCGGCGTGCGCGGTTCGGAGCGCCGCCCGGGGGAGATCCGGCAGACGCAGAACTGGATCGGCACACCGGACGCCACCGTCGCGACGGCTCGATTCGTGCCGCCACCACCGGACGAACTCGGCGCTCTGCTCACCGATCTCGAGCTGTTCATCCACGCCAGCCCCCAACTGCCTCCGCTCGTCCAGGCCGCCCTGGTGCACTACCAGTTCGAGACGATCCACTCCTTCCTCGACGGCAACGGGCGGCTGGGACGGCTGCTGATCATCTTCTTCCTGATCCAGCGGGGGCGGCTGCAGACGCCACTCCTGTACCTGTCGTCCTACTTCGAGGCCCACCGCCAGACCTACTACGACACACTCCAAGGGGTCAGGGAGAGCGGCAACTTCGAAGCGTGGCTCAACTTCTTCCTGCGTGGCGTGGAGGTCCAGGCCGGCGACGCCATCGCCCGATCGGAGCGTCTCATGGACCTGCGCGAGCACTACCGGCAGGCCGTGCGGGCCGACACCCGCGGCGCACCCAACGCGCTCGTGGACCTGGTGTTCCAACGACCGTTCCTCAACGCCCGCATCGTGGAGGACCACCTCAACATCACCCGACCCAGCGCCTTGCGGGCTCTCCGCCAGCTCCAGGAACTCAACGTGCTCGACCCGGCACCCGACGGGCCCCGCGGCCAACTGCGGTGGCGCGCCACCGAAGTGCTGGAGATACTCACCGACGAACCCGACCCGGCCGATCCGGCTTGAAGCCAGGTTGTGAGTCTCACAACTCGGTTTCAAGTCTCACAAGCAGCAGTCGACGGCGCGCACGCTGAGGAGGAGCCGCACCCCTCTTGCATTCGGCACCGAGTCGGCAGGAGCCAAAACACCAAAGACTCCAAAATCAATAAAGAACACAAAGCTCATAAAGCCGACAAACGGCTAGACTCGTGTTGCGCCGCACGCAGCGAGGAGAACCGATTGGGCACCAGAAACCCCTTCTCGCCAAGCTTCGGAACCTCGCCGCCGGTGCTCGCCGGACGTGACGACATCCTCGACGGCGTTGGCGACGCCCTCGCCACCGGTCCGACCCATCCGGACTACACCGCCCTGTTCATCGGCGTGCGGGGCGCCGGCAAGACGGTGATGCTCAACGCCGTCGAGGACCTGGCCCGTACCCGCGGATGGCTGGCGCTGTCCGACAACGCCTCGTCAGCGGGGCTCCCCGATCGTCTCACCCGCGCGGCATCCGATCTCCTCGCCGGGCTCGGACCTACCGAGCCCAAGCGGCGCCTCAGCAGCGTTACCGCAGCGGGTATCGGTGTCGGGTTCGAGACCGTACCAACGCCCGAAGCCGACTACGACCTCCGCAAAGCGCTGTCCGGCCTCGGCGATGCGCTCGCCGAGCGAGGTACGGGCCTGCTGATCACCGTCGACGAGATGCAGAGCGGCGATGTCGAGGAGATCCGCGAGTTCGGCTCGGTTCTCCAGCACGTGTCGCGCCGCGAGCAGCGACCCGTCGCGTTCATCGGCGCCGCGCTCCCCCAGATCGAGGACACCCTGCTCTCCGACGACGCCATCGGTTTCCTGCAGCGCTGCTCCCGCTACGACATCGACCGGCTGAGCCCGCAGGCGACACGGCGCGCCATCGCCGAACCGATCAGCGAGCACGGTCGCAGCATTGACAGCGCAGCCCTAGACCGCGCTGTCACCGCAACCTCCGGATACGCGTTCATGATCCAACTCGTCGGATTCCACAGTTGGCAGGCAGACGCCCGCTCGTCGCACATCACCATCGAGCACGTCGAGACGGGTATCGCCGAGGCTCAGCGGCGCATCGGGCGGATGGTTCTTTCCCCCACGTGGAAGACGCTCTCGGACGTGGACCGACAGTTCCTCCTCGCCATGGCTCAGGACGACGGTGAGTCGAAGCTCGCAGACATCGCCGACCGCCTCGACGTCACCGCCGGCTATGCCGGCGTGTACCGCCACCGACTCATACGCGCCGGCATGATCCGCCCCGCAGGCAGGGGTCGCGTCTCCTTCGCGCACCACGCCGCCCCGGACTGGCTACGCAACCAGGACATCCAATAGGTCACGACGCCCACCGGCGAGGAGGTCCGCAGATGCCGCTCGAGGGGCCGGCTGCTGCCGGTCTCATGTACTCCGGCAGCAGCCGGGCAACGGGCCGGTGGTGGTGTTGCTGCACGGGTTGTTGATGAACGGCACCCTGTGGGACACCGTCACCGACGGCCTGGAGGATCGCTACCGCTGCATCGTCCCGGACCTGCCCTTCGGCGCGCACACCACGCCGATGCCCGACAATGCCGACCTCTCCCTCCCCGCGCTCGCCACCCTCATCGCCGAGTTCCTCACCGAATTGGATCTGCACCAGATCACCTTCGTCTGCAACGACTGGGGCGGCGCGCAGCTTGTCATCAGCCTCGGCGGTACCGATCGTGTCGCCAACTTGGTCCTGGTCTCC
>JAPONU010000070.1 GCA_026713745.1 bacterium | reverse complement strand
GAGCCTTTCCCAAAGTGGATCCTTGCAAGACCCCCAGGATCCACCTTTTCGGCCGCCGAGGATCCACTTGTCCGCTTTCGAGGACACTCCGAGAATGTCGTTGCCCTGCCTGGCGTTTTCTCGGGAGCCCTTGTGCATCGGCGCCGCAGCAGGCCGGCGCCCGGACCGCTCAAGCGGGCCGGGGCCGGGCCCGAGGGACCCCGCCTCTCGCCCCCCCGGGCCGCCCCCGCGGGGGGGGCGGGAGGGGGGGGCCCCCCCGCCCCCCGCCCCGACCGCCCCGGGCGGTCTGGTCGGTGCGCCCGAAGGGCGCTTTCCGGAGGACCGAGCCCGAGAAACGCCTTGCGTTTCAACGACAATTCGCGCAGTGCCCTCGACTGAGGACGAGTGGATCCTCGGCGCCCGAAAAAGTGGATCCTGGGGGTCTTGCAAGGATCCACTTTGGGAAAGGCTCCTGGAGCGGTTCGGAGTCATGCGAGAGCCTGCGGCCCGAGACCGGGAGCGTGATCGGTCGAGTAGCTGTCGATGGGCACGCCGGCGGCCGCGCGTTCGGCGCGCAGGCGGAGCGAGATGAGGAGTCGGCGGCAGGGATTCAGCCCGCCCCAGCGCTCCAGGAGCCGCCGGGTCGCGGTTGCGCACGGCGGTGTCGGGTCGCGCTTGGCGGCGGCCAGGGTTTCGCGCTCCTCGGCCGCGAGCGGCTGACCGCCAAAGCGGGGCGTTGAGCCAGGTCGCGAGGAGGCGGGAGTAGCGGTTCTGGGCGTCCACGGTCCGCGTGATCACGGCCACGTGCACCGTGATGGCGGCGAGGCGCAGGTGAGTCCAGCGGGCGGAGTGGTCTTCCCCGGTCGCTGGGGAAAGACGATTCGGGGCGGAAAGAGAACGGGTCGGCGACGGGTGGGCTCATCGCGATGATCGTTTCCGGCTGCGCCGCTACTCACGACGGAGAAATCACACAAACATCGCCAACATGATCGGTACCTCGCCAATTTATCAGATTGATTCTGACATTGTCTCGGGTACTCAAGAACAACAGTAAGGGAGCGTCCCGTGCACTCAGCCGCTCGTACCCTGTCCGGCCTGGGACTCGCCGCCGCGCTCGGCCTGCCCGCCGCGGTCACCGCCCAGCAGCTCTGGAACATCGAGGAGGTCGCGGCCCAGCCCGGGCCGCCGATCCTGATGGACGGCGTGGCGGTGAGCGCCGCCGCCGCCGGCGCCCCGACCGCCGAGGCGGCGACCGTGCAGGTGGCGTTCGACTACCTGCGCCTCGGCATGGGCTACCTTGAGTTCCCCTTGCCGGACGGCTCAATGATCGCTGCCGAGAACGCGGTGTTCGAGGACCGCGGCGACGGC
This sequence comes from bacterium, assembly GCA_026713745.1. GTDB lineage: Bacteria > Actinomycetota > Acidimicrobiia > Acidimicrobiales > CATQHL01 > VXNF01. Next base: position 1,975 of record JAPONU010000070.1, on the reverse strand, counting down.
AACCTGATGTGGACGGGGGAGGTGCCGGGCGCCGGCTACGAGAGCGTTGTGCTCACCGTCCAGGACGGACACCTGGTGGGGTGGTTCGGGGAGCCGGGGGGACCGAAGTACGTCGTCTACGCGGGACCGGACGGCCGCGGCTCGCTGGCCGAGGAAGTCGGACCGACGGGTGACTGGTGCGGCGCCGGGGAAGGGGCGGGCCGCGACCTGGTGCGGGACGCAGCCGCGGCATCGCACCGGCCTACGGCCGTCGCCTCGCCGTCGAGCGACGACCGCCTGGACATCCTCGTGATCTATCCCGAGGAAACCGAGCACTACTGGCGGGTGATCGGCGGCCCTGCGGTGGGTGTCCGGCAGCTCGGCGACTACCTGAACATGGCGTTTCGCAACGGGGAGATCCTAACCACCGCGAACCTGATCCCCGTGCGATGGGACCCCAAGCTCGCGCACCACCCGACGACGTCGGGATGGCACTACGAGAAGCCCTTTTCAGCTAGCAGCTCTGTAGCTGCCAGGCAGTGGCAGTGGGAGTTTCGCTCAAGCGCTGCGGTCGACGTGCTCCGAACGCGTCACAGGCCTGATCTCGTGCATTTCATTCCAGATCTGGGAGGCGCGGCGGGACTGAGGATGGATCTCGACCCCGAAGTGTATTACGGTTATTCCGTACCATCGCCCTCGGTATTCGCTCACGAGATCGGCCACAACCTCGGTGGGGACCACGAGCCGGTGACTTTCGGCGACCGCTTCCAGAAAGTCCAATCGGAGGCTTTTCGCCCGTACATGTTCGGCCACACGGACCTGACCTCGTGCGCCAAGCGGGAGGGGTATTACGACGCTCTGTTCTGTCCTAGGACGATCATGAGCTACGGCCAGGATCTCTGGGACGACCCGAACCGCTTCGCCACCGAGGAACCCTTCTACTCCTCGGTCCGCCACAAGCCGAACGGCTGGACGATCGGCGTCTCGGGTACGAGCGAGGTCGAACGCGTCTTCCACGAGACCGTGCCGGTGGCGTCGGTTTCTGGCGAGGCGCCGTGGAGAGCCGAGCAGTATCCGCGCAGAGTGACCGTCGTCCGCTGGACGGGTCACGACACGGTGCGGGTGGACTGGTCGGAAGACTGGCGTTCCCAGCATAGCGGAAGTGTGGATCTAGCGCTTGCGGAGGGGGCCAACGACAGCTACCGGTGGGTCTGGGACTGGGAGGGCAATTCAAATGGCCCCCCCCGCCACGAAAAATACTCGGACCCGAACGTCACGCCGATCGTCAGGGCTGGCGGCGTACAGGTCGGCGTGGAGATATCGGGCTTGCGGCCCGGCGGCGGCTACAGGATGGCGGTACGGGGTCCGTACTACCGTTGGGTGGCCGAGGGCGAGCCGCTCATCGAGTCCCTGGCTAGCGACGTGTTCGTCCTGAAACCGCGCGGGCGCGCCTCCGGGGCACCCGCGGCGGCGAGCCAGGTCGGGGCGCGAGTGACCGGATCAGACAGCGTGCGGCTGCACTGGCGCGACAACTCTGGCTTCGAGGACGGCTACGAGGTCTGGTACCGCAAGTGGTCCGGCGAGGAGCCGGACGAGGCCTGGAGTCGCTACGGCGATCCGCTGCCGGCGCGTACGCGGCACGTGGAGGTGGGCCTGGCCGCGGAAGAGGAGATCCAGGTCACAGACGGGTACTACGACTCCGAGAAGCGCGTTTTGGTCGAAGGGGCGAGAGCCATGAGAGGGCGCTACTCGTTCGTCGTCGTGGCCTACAACGACAAGGGGTGGAACGCCAGCGAGACGTTCGACCTTGAGTTCATGCCGGGACCCCATCTGGAGCCGACCACGGCCGGGGAGGTCACGGACTGCATCACTTGGAGCCGGCCGACGGGGATCGATCTGGACGGCTACCAGGTCGATGCCTGTCTGGAGACGCCTGACGGCGCCCGGCGGCGTGCGTGGGACTACCAGCTCGATGCCGATCAATCGGGCCTCCTCT
>JAPONU010000069.1 GCA_026713745.1 bacterium | reverse complement strand
GTCTGCGGCTCGTAGCCGAACTGGAATACAACCGTCGGAAAGCGCGCCGGAACCCCTGATGGATCGAGCCGGCTGGGCGTGACGAGACCTGCGAGCCTGAGGCCGACTACGGTCCCGGCCGCTCGAAACACTCCGAGGAGACTCTGATGGCGAATCCGGTCGTAGCCGTTACCGATCACCCGTTCCCCGATCTCGAGCCGACGGGGGAGGTGCTCGCACCCCTCGGTGTCGAGATCCGGGTGTCCGCCTCGGTCGGAGCGGCTGACGTCCTGGCTGTGGCCGCGCAAGCCGATGCGGTCATCAACACCTACGCTCAGCTGCCCGCCGAGGTGATCGATCGCTTCGAGCGGTGCCGGATCATTGCCCGCACGGGCATCGGCATCGACACGGTCGACCTGGCGGCGGCGACCGCCAAGGGGATCGTCGTGACCAACGTCCCGGAGTACTGCGAGGACGAGGTGTCCGATCACGCCATGGCGCTCATGCTGGCGCTGGCCCGCAACGTGACGCGGGGCAACGCGCTGGTGCATGGCGGCAGCTGGGATCTGGCCGCCGTCAAGCCGATCTACCGGGTGCGGGGACGCACTGTCGGTCTCGTGGGGTTCGGCAAGATCGCCCGGCTCGTGGCCACCAAGGCCCAGGGCTTCGGGCTGGAGGTGATGGCGTCCGACCCGTACGTGGATCCCGCCGACGCCGCCGCGCTTGGTGTCGAACTGGTGCCCTTCGAGGAGTTGCTGGCGCGCTCGGACTTCGTGTCGGTCCACGCGCCCCTCACGCCCGAGACCCGGAACCTCATCGGCGCCGAGGCGCTGGCGATGATGCGCCCGGAGGCTGTGGTGATCAACACGGCGCGGGGAGGGCTGGTGGACGTGGCCGCGCTGGCCGACGCGCTGGACCGGGGAGCCATCGCCGGCGCCGGGCTCGACGTGCTGCCCGACGAGCCGCCCGCTGCCGACCTGGCGCTCTACGGCCGGCCGAACGTGATCCTCACCCCCCACACCGCCTTCTACTCCGAGGAGTCGGTGCTGGACCTCCAGGTGAAGGCCGCCCAGCAGGTGGCTCTGGTGCTCTCGGGCCAGGACCCGGTCTACCCGGTCAACCTCTAGAGCGAGATGACCTGGCCGCCCTCCTGGGTGGTCTGCCAGCGCAGGGACTTCCGCTCCACGAAGCCGATCCCGCCGTTCATGATGAGCGCGATCATGGCCAGGATGAACACGATGGCGAACGTGTCGCCGTAGGAGAGCTGGTTGGCGGCGGTGATGAGCCGCTGGCCGAGGCCCCGCTTGGCCGAGAAGATCTCGCCGAAGACGACAGCCAGCACCGAGATGACCGCCGACAGCCGCAACGCGCCGAACACCGCGGGGGTGATGCCGGGCAGGGTGACCTTCATGAAGCGCTGACGCTGGGAGGCGCCCATGGTCCGGGACACCAGGTCCAGGTCGGGATCCACCAGCGCCACAGCGGACTGGGTGGGCACCTCCACGATGAAGAACACGATCGTCACGGCCAGGACCACCTTGGACATCTCGCCGACGCCGTACACGATGAGGATGAGCGGCAGGAAGGCGATCTTGGGCATGGCGTTGATGATGACGACGAAGGGTCCGAACGTCTTGGCCGCCCTCTGGAAGCGTCCGAGGATGATGCCGACGACGAGTCCGAGGAGCGAGCCGAGCACGAAGCCGATCAGCGCCTCCTTCACCGTGACCCAGAGGTCCTGCCAGAAGAGCTGCTCGTGGTAGATCTCGGTGAAGTACGCCCAGGTCTCGTACGGGCTGGCGCGGAAGGTCTCGGGCACGTTCGGGAATGGCGTCACGCCGAACACCGAGAACGAGTCCCAGCCGTTCCAGAGGACCTCGGACCACCACAGCCACCAGAGCAGGAACAGGAGCCCGATCCGGAACAACTGCACCGGCACGTCGATACGCCGCAGCCAGTACCTCCAGGTGGGCTCGTGGGGGATCAGCGCCTCCACTTCCTCCTGGCTGAGAGCGTCGGCCAATCCGGCCTGACCGGCCATGTCGGCTTCGCGGGGCTCCTCCGCGTCAGACGATCTCACCGCGCAACTCCTCCCAGATCTTGTGCTCGGTCTCCCGGAACGTCGCGTCGAAGCGGAGTTCGTCGATCACCCTCGGACGGGGGAGATCCACGATCGTGTCGGACTTGATGCGGCCGGGCCGGGCGGTCATGACGAGGACCCGGTCGGCCAGCAGCACGGCCTCCTCGAGGTCGTGGGTCACGAAGATGACCGTCTTGTGGGTCTCGTACCAGAGGTCCAGGAACTCGGCCTGCACAGTGAGGCGAGTCTGGGCGTCGAGGGCGCCGAACGGCTCGTCCATGAGCCACAGGTCGGGGCTGATGGCCAGCGTGCGGGCGATGGCCACCCGCTGACGCATGCCCTGGCTGAGCTGGGAGGGGTACGAATCGGCGAAGCCCTCGAGGCGCAGCTTGGCCAGCAGTTCCATGGCCTGCTTGCGCCGTTGTGGCTTCGGCACCTTGCGGAACTCGAGGCCCAACTCCACGTTCTTGCGGGCGGTGCGCCACGGGCTCAGCCCGGACCGGGCGAGCATGTAGCCGATGTCCTGGCTGGGGCCGTCGACCTCCTGGCCGTGGCGGAGCACCGACCCCCTGGTGGGGTTCAGGATCCCGGCCAGCATGTTCAGGATCGTCGTCTTGCCGCAGCCGCTGGGCCCCACGACGGCCACGAACTGGCCCGGCGGGATGGCGACATCGATGTTCTGGACGGCGAGCACCGGCTCGTCGTCGGGGCGGTCGCCGCCGAAGATGAGCGTGACGTCCTTCAGTTCTACCGCCGGCTGCACAGAACCCCTAGGTTGTCAGACTCTCGCCGGTCGGGCGACTCGCTTGAGCCGCCCGACCGGCGAAGTGAGGTTGGTTACGGGGTGACGGCGAAGTCGTCGAAGTCTTGGGCTTCTTCGAGGATGCCGCGCCCCACGGCGTAGTTCACGTTGTTGGCGAGCCGCTTGGGGTCGGGGCGACCGTTCAGCGAGACGCTGCCGATGTTGTTGGCGAGCACGACCTCGGCGACTGATCTGTCCAGGCCGAGGAAGACTTCCATGATGTCGAGGAGTTCGGGATGGTTGGCCGGGTTGCGTAGCCAGTCCATGGCGTCACGGACCGAGCGGGCGTAGATGGCCACCGTGTTGGGGTTGTTGTCGAAGAACTCCCGGGAGGTGGTGTTGACCGCTGAGGGCCAGTCCAACTCGCTGGGGCCCTGGCCGGATCGCAGAGCGAACGGCGAGTAGCCGATGCCGTCGATGGTGGCCTGGCTCAAGCCGGGCTCGAAGGTGATCGCCCAGTCCACCTCGCCGGAGGACAACGCGGCCAGCGTGGTGCCCGACAGCCCGGTGGCGATGTAGGTGGCGCCGTCGGGGTCGTATCCGGCGGAGTCGTAGAGCTGGCGGGCGATCTGTTCGGCCGCGGCGCCGCGGGCGACCACACCGACGCTCGTGCCCTCGAGGGCACCCATGGTGCACTGCCAGTCACCCTGGTCGCAGTCGATCGGGCCGAAGTTCTCACTGATGATGATGTCGAAGAAGTGCTTGTCCTGGATCTGCTGGAACATGACCACGTCGAAGCCGGCGTTGCGGATGCCCAGCATGTTGTCGGGGGTGTTGATGGAGAAGTGGACCTCGCCGGCAATCAACGCCGCCGCATTCGCCGGACCGGAGGGACACTGGATGAACTCGCCGGTCACGCCGCGGTCTGCCAGGAAGCCCTTCTCCACGGCGATCTGCGCGGTCAGTCCGTTGAACGACGGTGCCTGGCAGATGGCGACCTCGGTCGTTTCGGCCACCAGTTCCTCAGGCAGGATGGCCTCGATGTCCGGGCCGACCGCGAACTCCCCGAACTGCTGGGACTCGGCCAGGATGCCGCGACCAACCGCGTAGTTGACGTTGTTGCCGATCCGGACCGGGTCGAGTTCGCCGGTGACGGTGTAGCTGCCGACGTTGTTGTCCAGCACGCTCGCAGCCATGTCGGGCTCGAGCCCGAGGAAGCCGACCACGCCCGCCACAACCTCGTCGCGGTTGGCCGGGTCGCGCATCCACTCGATGGCTTCCGCCATTGCCGCGCGGTAGTGCAGGACGGTGTTGGGGTTGTTGTCCCAGAAGTCCCGGGAGGTGATCAGTACTGCCGAGGGCCAGTCCAGCTCGGCCGGGCCGTGTCCGGCCTGGAGCCGGAACGGCCGGTAGGCGATGCCGTCGAGTTCGGCCCGGGTCAAACCCGGCTCGAACGTGATTGTCCAGTCGATCTCGTCGGATGCCAGCGCGGCCAACGTGGTACCCGAAAGGCCGGTGGCGATGTACGTGGTGTCGTCGGGATCGAACCCGGCCGAGTCGAGCAACTGCCGGGCGATCTGCTCAGCGGCCGCGCCGCGGGCCACCACGCCGGCGCGGGTGCCCTCGAGAGCGGTCATCGCGCACTCCCAATCGCCCTCGTCACAGGCGATCTCCCCGAAGTTGTTCGACACCAGGATGTCGAAGAAATGGGTGTCGACGATCTGGGCGAACATGACCACATCGAAGTCGGCGTTACGGATACCCAACATGTTGTCGGGAGTGTTCAACGCGATATCGACCTGTTTCGACACCAACGCCGCGGCCTGGGCCGGACCCGACAAGCAGGCCACGAACTCGATGTCGGTGCCCCGATCGGAGAGGAGCCCCTGCGAGACCATGACCTCCGCATACATCTGGGTGAACGATGGCGCCGCACATACCCGTATCAGGTCGACCTCCGGCGGGCCGATGACCACCTCGGGGGCGGCGTCGGCGACCGTGGCGGGCTCGGCGTCGTCCATGTCGTCGGCTGCGGCGTCGTCCATGTCGTCGGCGTCGTCCATATCGTCGGCTGCCGTGTCGTCCATGTCGTCGGCGTCGTCCATGTCGTCGGCGTCACCCGCGGGCGCAGCCGGTGCCGCGCCGGGATCAGGCGCGGAAGGCTCGTCGTCGCCGGCGCACGCTGCGGCCAGCAGCGAGAACGCCAGCAAGACCCCGAGTAGTGCGAAGAACCGTGATCGTGCCCTCATGTCAGTCCCCTCAACATTGTTGCCAAGCTCCCTAGCAGGGCAATCAGTTCGAAACCAAACTATCAAATGTTTGATTCCCGTGCAGGTCGGCGCGGCGTCCGTTCAGCCGGCGGCCCACCCACCGTCGACGGTGTGCCAGCCGCCGTTGATGTACGAGGCGTCGTCGGATGCCAGGAAGGTCACGAGGGCGACGACCTCGGTGGGTTTGCCCCGCCGGCCCATGGGGTTCCGCTCGTCGCTTCGCTTCAGGAAGAGGTCCGGATCTTCGGGAGACTTGCCGGCCGCGATCGAGTCCAGCATGCGGGTGTCCACCGGCCCGGGGCAGACGGCGTTCACCCGGATCCCGGCCGGGGCCAGTTCGATGGCCGCGGTCTTGGTCATGCCGATCACGGCGTGCTTGCTGGCGCCGTAGGCGATCAGGTCGGGTGTGCCGCGCAACCCGGCGCCCGATGAGGCGTTGATGATCGCTCCGCCACCGCGGGCCCGCATGGCGCCGGCGACGTGGCGCATGCCGAGCCAGACGCCCTTCACGTTCACGTCCATCACCTTGTCGAAGGCGTCTTCGGGGTAGTCCTCGAGCGGCGCGACGACCCCTTCGACACCGGCGTTGTTGAACAGCACGTCCACGCCGCCGAACCGGTCCACGGCCGCCTGCACGTAGGCCGCCACGTCGGCTGACCTCGTCACGTCGGCCCGAAACGGATGCGCCCTTCCACCGGCCGATTCGACCGCTCCGACGGTCGCGGCGAGGCCCTCGTCGTCCAAGTCGACGGCGACGACGGCTGCGCCCTCGGCGGCGAAACGCAGCGCTGCGGCGCGCCCGATGCCGCCGGCCGCCCCGGTCACGATCACGACCTGGCCCTCGAATCGATTCATGGCTTCCCCTCTGCGAGACCGCAGTGAATGTATGGCAATGTGGCGCCGCTGCGCTCGCCGGTGAGGCGTCGTTGCCGGCGCGAGTAGGTTGCCGGGCCGGCGGATCGAGAGCCGGTCAGCCCACAAGAGGACTTGATCGACCAGGGGAGAGACATGTCCAGCGACCTGCAACGTCAGCACTATCCGGGTTTCGAGGGTCGGATCGGCCGGGTGTTCTCGTCCTCGGAGCCGTGGTGGCCGCAGAAGCCGACCGCGCCGACCGGTGCGCCGAACGTGGTGATCGTGCTGGCCGACGACCTGGGATATTCCGACGTGGGTTGCTACGGCTCGGAGATCCCGACGCCGGCTATCGATGCCCTGGCGGCGGCGGGGCTCCGCTACACGAACTTCCACGTGACCCCCATGTGCTCGCCGACGCGGGCGTCGCTGTTGACGGGACTGAACTCGCATCTTGCCGGGATGGGCTTCGTGGCCGATGCCGACCCGGGGTTCCCCGGCTATGCCGGTGAGTTGCCTCGCAACCAGCCGTCGCTGGCGGAGGTGTTGCGTGCCAACGGCTATGCGACGTTCGCGGTGGGCAAGTGGCACCTCTGTACCCACGCCGACCTGTCCGACGCCGGCGACCGGCATTCCTGGCCGCTCCAGCGCGGGTTCGACCAGTACTACGGGTTCCTCGAGGCACTGACGAACTTCCATCATCCACACCGGATGTACGAGGGCAACAGCGCCGTGCAGACCGACGAGTACCCCGAGGGGTACTACCTCACCGACGATCTGACCGATCGGGCGGTGCGCATGATCCGCGAGGTGCGCCACAGCGACCCGGACAAGCCGTTCTTCCTGTACTACGCCCACGGCGCGGTGCATGCGCCGCTGCACGCTCCTGCCGCCGACATCGCCCGCCACCGGGGCCGTTACGACGGCGGCTGGGATCGGCTGCGTGAAGAGCGGCTGGCTCGGCAGATCAAGTTGGGGATCGTGCCGGAGGGCACGGTGCTGCCGCCGCGCAACACCGAGCCCAACGAGGACGTCAAGGCGTGGGACTCGCTGTCGGAGAACCAGCGCAAGGTCATGGCGCGCTACATGGAGGTGTACGCGGCGATGATCACCTCGGTCGACCGGAGCGTTGCCGCCATCCGCGACACCCTCGAGGACCTTGGCGAACTGGACAACACGATCTTCATCTTCGCCAGCGACAACGGGGCGTCGCGGGAGGGCGGCGAGTGGGGGACTCCGTCCTACTTCACCGCCGTGGGCGAGATCTCCGGCACCCCCGGCGGGCACGGTGAGCCGATCGACGACGAGCTGGTCGCCAACATCGATGCGATCGGCGGGCCGACCACCTGGCCGCACTACCCGCGGGGTTGGGCGATGGCCTGCAACACGCCGTTCCGGCTGTACAAGCTCATGACCTACCGGGGCGGGCATTCGGTGCCGTTCGTGCTGTCGTGGCCGGCGGGTCCCACCGGGCAGCCCAGGGTGATCCGCGATCAGTACGCCCACGTCGTCGACGTCCTGCCCACGCTGGCGGACCTGCTGGGGCTCGAGGTGCCGAGCCAACGGGACGGTCTCGAGGCGGAGCCGCTGTCGGGCGTGTCGTTCGCGGCGTCGCTGACCGACCCGTCGGCACCGTCGCTGCACGACGAGCAGTACTACGAGTGCGTCGGCCACCGGGCGTTCTATCGCGACGGCTGGGCCGCGGTGACCTTCCACGAGAACCGCACCCCGTTCAGCGAGGACCAGTGGGAGCTGTTCAACCTGCCCACCGATCCCAACGAGCTGCGCGACCTCGCCACCGAACGCCCCGACAAGCTGGCCGAGATGCTGCAGGGCTGGGAGGATGCGGCCTGGCGGAACCGGGTGTTCCCGCTCGACGAGGGGGTCGGTCTGAAGACGGCGGTGCGGCCGCCCGAGCACGAACGGTTCGCCAGACCGGTTCGGATCGTGCCGGGAGCGCCGACTCTGGAACGGGTGCGGTCCCAGCGGCTGATCGGTGGCCGGTCGTTCCGCATCGACGTCCACCTTGACCATCGCCCCGGCGACGAGGGGGTGCTGGTGGCGCACGGCGGCCAGGAGGCCGGATACGTGCTCTACGTCGAGGACGGTCAACTCTTCTTCGAGTTGAACGAGTCGGGCCGGCCGAACCCGCTGGCGCCCGCGCCGCTCGGTGCGTGCTCGGAGATCACCGTGAACGTGCAGGCCCCCGGTGACAAGCGCTGGGACATCGCTGTGACCGTCGACGGCCGGACCGCCATTGGGGGCCAGGGCCTGGTGCAGATCTCGGAGTACCTGCCCTTCGAGGGCATCGACATCGGCATCGACCGCCGATCACCGGTGTCCTGGCAGCTCTACGAACGCCGCGGCAGCTTCCCGTACACCGGCCGGCTCAGCGAGGTCGTCTACACCCCCGGCGACTACGCCCCCGACGCACTCGTAGTGCGCCTCGACGAGGTCCGCCGCATCGGCCTCGCCCTGGAGTGACCTCCAGGCTCCCAGGCTGAGCATCTCCAGTTGGACGGTGAGCGGGCGAGCGCCCAGCCAAGGCCGCCGGGCATGCGGCGCTGGTGCTGTCCGGCCGGGATTCGTCTGCCCGACACTCACGATCACCTACGAGGCTGAGCCCTACCAATCCGGCGCCCGATGACCGCCAAAGTTGCGGTACGGACAGGATCGCCATTATTCGAGCAGCGAGCCGAGGTCGCGTCCTCCGACCTGGCCGACTAGGCGCAACTCGGTCTCGGCTCGGGCGACGAGACTCAATGGCGCGAGCTCACCGTTGGCGTTCGTGAGGTGCTCGTACGCCAGCGGAGTCAACTCGGCACGCGGGAGCGAGCACGTGACGAGCGCAGCGAGTCGGTCGGCTGCTAGATGGTGCCGCCCCTCGTCAGGGCGAATCAGGAGTCCTTCAATCGCGGCCCAGCTGCCGGTGATTGCTGCCCCAAGGCTCGGGGACTCCATGTAGGAGGCCAATTCCAGCGCGTCGTCAACTTCGGTGGACAGTCCACCGTCAAACCGGTAGACGGCCTCCTGTCGGTAGAGGCTCCCGATCTCCACCTGTGGTGTCGATGGTGAAATCGTCGCGGCGGTAACCCCCGGCGATGCGCGGGGCGCGTTCGATGGGTTTGATCGTCGTGGTCCAACCGGCGGCCCGGTACGCCTCGAGCGCCGGCCCCGAGGCGTACGCCGAATCCGCCAACACCTCCCGCGCCCCCACAGCGCCGGCCTCGCCGGCCTCGCCGGCCTCGGCGGTGTCGGCCTCGGCGGTGTCGGTTTCGCCGGCGGTGGTGGTGTCGGTTTCGCCGGTGTCGGTTTCGCCGGTGTCGGTGATGTCTGCGGCGGCGGTGTCGGCTTCGCGGGTGGTGGTGGTGTCGGCGGCGAGGAGTTCGGGGCCCACGGCGGCGTCGGAGACGTTGGCGGCGGTGAGCGCGACGGCGCAGATCAGCCTGGTGTCGGGTTCGGTGCAGATGTGGGCCTTGTAGCCGTCGCGGCGCGCCGAGCGGGACTTGCGGGCGTGGCGCGTCTGGGGGTCCACCGTGGAGATCGTCCGATCCTCCGCTGTGCCCCGCGTGATGCGCCACCGCCCCGGCACCGCCGGGTCCTCCTCGACGTCCTGGCCCGCCACGACGCCCAACAAACCGACCGCGTCCGCCGCCTCGCCGTCGAGGTCCAGACCCTCGGTCGCCGCGAGGGTCGCCCGGGCGTCACCCACGAGCGCGTCGACCAACTCCGCGCGCGCCGACGCGTCGGCCCAGTCGCATTCGGGTTTGGCGCGCCCGGCGTCGTAATCGTGCGCGGCGACCGCCACCGCGGTGGCCTGCGGGACCAGGCGGCGCACACGCCGCAGTTGCGCGCAGATCATCGTGACGGTGTCCTGAGTAGCGACCGCGTCGTCCAACAACGTCGAATCCAACGCCCGACGCGTCCGCGTCGCCAACACGCCGCACTCGGTCATCAGCGCCCGCACCGCGTCGAAAACCCGCTCGGG
>JAPONU010000068.1 GCA_026713745.1 bacterium | reverse complement strand
GGCCTGCTCGAAGCCCCAGTCGGTGAGTGCCTCGTCGGTGTCGGCACCGGGTTGGGGCGGCGGGCGGTGGACAGCCGAAGGGGTGCGACTGAATCGCGGGGCGGGAGCCGGCTGCGTGACGCCGTCCACGTCGATGAAGCTCTCCCGAGCCTCGTTGTGGGGGTGGTGGGGCGCCTCGTCGAAGTCCAACACGGCCATCACACACGCGTCGCTGCCCTCGAAGGCAGCAGACCACTCGTCGCGCGTGCGGGTGGCGAACACCTCTGCCAGCCGTTGCCGAGCCTCGGGCCAGCGGGCCCTGTCGTACTGGTCGGGCAACTCCCCCGGATCGAGCGCCAGCACCTCCAGCAGTTCGGCGTAGAACTGCGGCTCCATCGAACCGACGCTCATGTAACGCCCGTCGGCGCACTCGTAGACCCCGTAGAAGTGGGCGCCACCGTCGAAGATGTTGGTGCCTCGCTCGCCCCACCACCCGGCGTTGCACAGGCCGTAGATGGCCGTCGCCAGCAGCGCGGCACCCTCGGCCATGGCGGCGTCGACCACCTGTCCCTGCCCCGAGCGCTGCGCCTCGAGCATCCCGGCCACCATTCCCAGGGCCAGCAGCATGCCACCGCCCCCGAAGTCCCCCAAGAGATTCATCGGAGGGATCGGCGGCCCGCCGAGCATCCCGACTCCCGACAGCACACCGGACAGTGCGATGTAGTTGATGTCGTGGCCGGCGGCCGGCGCCAGGGGACCGTCCTGGCCCCAACCGGTCATGCGACCGTAGACCAGGGCCGGGTTGCGGCCCAGGCAAACCTCGGGCCCCACCCCCAGGCGCTCGGCGACGCCCGGGCGGAACCCCTCGATCAGGCCCCCGGCATCGGTGACGAGTCGCAGGACGATCTCCGGGCCGTCCGGGTGCTTGAGATCCACGGCGATGGATCGCCGGCTCCGGCGCATGATGCCGCCGGTGGGGCCGCGATAGTCCAGTGCCACGGCCCCGCGGACTCGGTCCACGCTGATCACGTCCGCACCCATGTCGGCCAGCATCATGGCGGCGAACGGACCGGGGCCGACCCCGGCCAACTCCACGATCCTGACACCTTGCAGTGGGCCCATCGGGGCCTCCTTTCGTTCCGACGCGATCCTGGACTGCCGGCGGCCCTCAGAGCCGCCCCAGCAGGTCCTGCTTCTTCTCCTCGAACTCCGCCTCGGAGAGGATCCCCAACTCCACCAGCTCGTACAGCTTGCGGATCTGGTCGGGGATGTCGAGATGGGGCGCGACGGTTTCGTCATGGGTCGCCTCAGCGGGCTCGTTCGGCAGGGAGTCCGCAATGGCACGCCGCTCGGCTTCGCGCAGCAGGCGGTACACCTCGTGGCGCACCGCCCCGGGGCGCGGGACGAAGGAGAGGTTGCGCACGTGCCCCTCCACGACGGACCGCACCGCGAGGGTGCCCACACCCGCCAGGCGCCCCCACATCGTCTGGTTGGCATCGATCTCGTCCACCAGGTCGAGCCTCAGCTCGATGCCGCGCCAGCGCGGCACACCCTTCCAGTAGACGATCCGGCGGTCGGTCACCAGGTAGAAGGTGTTGGCCCAGCGGACCATCCGGGTGCCCGCTGCGACGGCCGACACGCCGGCCATCGCCCCGATCACGGCGATCGCCGGCAGCGGGAACCCGTCCACGACCACCGTGACGCAGATGACAGCCACCACCAGCACCACCAGGGCGCCGAACTGCGCCGAAAGGTAGGTCCAGTGAGGCCTGGTCTCGACCGCGACCTCCTCGTCAACCGAGAGCAGCCGGGCGGGGAACGGCACACTGCAATCGTACCGAGCGCACCGGTCGGCGCCCGGAGCCGGGCTATGTCCCTGCGGTCAATCCCAGCCCAACTCTTCGAGACGATCGTCGTCGATGCCGAAGTGGTGGGCCACCTCGTGGATGACCGTGATCCGCACCTGCTCGACGATCTCGTCCTCGTCGTCGCAGATGTCGCAGATGGC
>JAPONU010000067.1 GCA_026713745.1 bacterium | reverse complement strand
TGACCCGTGCGTCGGGGTTCGTCCCGGCCTGCAGGACCAGGGCGTTGATCTCCGGATCATCGTTGGTCTGGTCGATGATGCCGCCACCGATCGGGATGTACTCCAGTCCGGTGAAGAACAGCGGACCGCCCTCGACGTCGGTGATGAGCCGCGGCAGCACCTCGTCGTCCCACGATGACCCCAACGCCTTCTGCCACAGGTCGTACGGCTCGACCAGGTGAGAGTCGGCCGAGATCAGGTGCTCGAAAGTCGTCATGTCGTGCCCCTCCACTCGCTGAATTCAATGTGCGATTTGCGTCCCACCGGTGGCAGACGCTATCCCTAGTCCGCATCGCTGGTGAGTGTCAAACCGGGCATGTGGAGATCGCCGGTGCGGGCCTGGCCGGCTTGGCCACGGCGATCGCACTGGCCCAACGCGGCTGGACCGTGCGCATGCACGAGGCCGCTCCGGATTTGCGCGAGATCGGGGCCGGTCTGTACATCTGGGAGAATGGACTGCGCGTGCTCGAGGCCATCGACATGTACGACAAGGTCGAGGCACGAGCGCATCGGGTGCCGGCCTTCGACGTGGTCGACGAGCGCTACCGGCTCGTGCATCGGATGGAGTTCTCCGAGAAGCCCGGCGAGCGCCTCTTCATCGTGCTGCGCCCCGAGCTGCACCGTGCCCTCGTGGACTATGCGCAGTCCCTGGGCGTCGAGATCCGGACGTCGTCCCGGGTGCTGAGCGCCGATCCCTCCGGGACCATCCAGCTCGAGGACGGCTCACGGCGCAAGGCGGACCTCGTGGTCGGCGCGGACGGGCTCAACTCCGCAGTGCGGGACTCGCTCGGGATGTTGAAGCGCAAGCGGGACCTCATCGACGGCGCGATCCGGCTGCTGATCCCCCGGAGGGCCGAGGAGCGGACCGACCCCCACTTCCAGCGGTGTATCGAGTACTGGCGCGGCCCGCGGCGGATCCTGTACACGCCGGCCGGACCCGACGACGTCTACCTGTGCCTCACCGCCCAGGCCACCGACGAAGCGGCCAAGGAGATCCCGCTCGACTTGGACATGTGGCGGCGCAACTTCCCGCGCCTCGTCGATGCGCTGGATCGGGTCACCGACGAGACGCCGGCCCGCTGGGATCGTTTCTCGATGGTGAAGGTTCGCGCCTGGTCGCAGGGCAGGGTCGCGATCCTCGGTGACGCTTTGCATGCGCAGCCGCCGAATCTCGGCCAGGGCGCCGGGCTCGGCATGCAGGGAGGTCTGGCGCTGGCCGATGCGCTCTCGAGGTCGCCCGACGTGATCTCCGGGCTGGCGCGATGGAAGCAAACTGAGCAGGAGATCGTCGCCCACACCCAGCGCTGGACCTGGCTCTGGGGGCTGTCCTCGGCCGCGTTCCCCCATCAGATGCAGCGGGCCAGGTCGCGGTTCGTCAGCTGGATGGCAAGTCGTGAACGCGTTGGCCGCAACGTCAGCCGCACGGCGTTCCACGTACCGACTGGCAGCGTCCCGATCGACAGCTAGCGGCCCACTGGGCAAGGCCGCAGACCAGCGCATTCGTCATTCCGGCGGAGGCCGGAATCCACTTTCCAGCCGTCCGCGCCGGGCTCCCGGTCGGTTACCTTGCCGGCTCCTAGCCGCCCCGGACGAAGGGGATTCCCAGCGCCGCGGGTTGGCGGACCCTGACGATGAGGCCGCCCAGCACGGCGATCGTCAAGGCATAGGGGAACGCCAGCCACAGCAGCGACGGCAGGCTCACCTGGGGTTCGAAGATCGCCAGCAGGAAGACGCCGACGAAGGAAACCAGAGCAACGGTGAGTTCGGGTGTGAACAGCCGATGCTCGGCCGCAAGATATGCCGGTCGACGGCGCTCCACCCCAAGGCGCTGCACGATGAACGCCAGAACCAGAGCGGCCAGCACGATCCAGACACTGCGCGGCACGAAGGTCTCGGCCTGCAGGCGCAACTGCAAGGCGTCGGCCGCGCCGAACAGTGCCGCCGCTGCCGCCACCCCGAGTGGGCGCCACCCGCCCACGATCACTGCGGCGAGCGCCAGGAATCCCCGCCCCGCGGTCATGCCGTCGAGGAACGTCCCGACGAGCCCGATCGACAGGAACGCACCACCGAGACCGGCGAAGCCGCCGGCGATCAGCACGCCCTGCCAGCGAAGCGCCCGCACGCTCACTCCGGCGGTCTCGTCGGCTTCGGGAAGCTCGCCCGCCGCCCGCATCCTCAGCCCCCAGGTCGTCTTGCAGAACAGCACCCACACCACGGGCACCAGCAGCAGTGCGATGTAGACGAGCGGGATCTGGCTGAACAGGGCAGGTCCGATCACCGGGATCTCCTTCAGCCCGGGGATCTCGAGCCGCGCCATGCGATCGATGAACAGATCAGGCTGGTTCTGCGAATACTTCTGGAAGGCGAACGCGGACAGGCCGGCACCGAGGATGTTGAGTGCCACCCCCACCACGATCTGATCGGCCCCCGCCTGGATGGAAGCGAACGCCATGATGACGGCCAGGAGCACGCCTGCCAGAACGCCGACGAGCACGCCGAGCCACAGGTTCCCGAGTTCGCCGCCGGCCCAGAAGCCGGCGAACGCCCCGACCAGCATCATCCCCTCGAGCCCGATGTTGAACACGCCGGCGATCTCGGAGATCAACTCACCGAGGGCGACGAGGATCAGCGGGCTGGCGATCAGAATCGCGGCGCGGAGGAATTCGCTATCGAACGGCGGCATCTTCCTGCTCCGCCGCTCCCCGCCGGGATGCGGCCCGGGTTTCCAGCCGGCGGGTGAGGATCACCGAGGTGGCGACCAGGACCACGATGATCCCTTGGGTGATGAAGATCATCTCCGATGGCACATCGGCGCGGACCTGCATGACGCTGCCGCCCGTGTCCAGGATGGCGAACAGGGCGGCCGCGGCGACGCAGCCGACGGGTGAGTTCCGGGCGACGAGGGCCACCACGATGCCGGTGAACCCGATGTTCCCGGCGAACCCTCCCGAGAGGACGTTGCGCTCACCACCGATGACCAGGGCGGTGCCGCCCAATCCGGCCAGCGCTCCCGACAGCACGAAGCTAGCGACGATCGTCTGCACCGTCTGAACGCCGGCATGGCGAGCCGAGGTGGGATTCTCGCCGGCCAGCCGGAGCTTGTACCCGAACACGGTCCGGTTGAGGACGAACACGATGATGGCGACGGCGGCGACCGTCAGGAACACCTCCGCCGTGAACGGCGTCCTGTCGACGAGAGCCGGCCATCGGTACTCCGACGGCAGGGGTCGGGACTGGAACGCCGAGCTGGACAGGTCGTGCAGTGGCCCGCGCACGATCCAGAGGAGCACCTGCTGGGCGATGAAGGTGAGCATCAGGGTCGAGACGATCTCGTTCACACCGCGCTTGGCCCAGAGAACGGCGGCGATCGCAGCGAACAGAGCACCCGCGGTCATGCCTGCGAGAGTTGCGACGATGAGGGCGAGAGCCGGCGGCAACGACGGGCCCTCCAGGGCGATGTATGCGGCGGCGATTCCCCCGACGATCATCTGGCCCTGGAGTCCCAGATTCACCTTGGCGCCGCGAAACGCCACGATCCAGCCGAGCGCGATGAGAATCAGCGGAGACATGCGCGCGGCGGTGATGGCGATGCGCTTCCGGGTGCCGAGTGAGCCGTCGAGCAGCGCCAGGAGTGCATCGACCGGCGATCCGCCCGTGGCGGCGATGATGCCCAGTGAGATGCCAACCCCGGCGATGACCAGGACGATCGCCAGAAGAACGTTGACGGCGGGGTCCCGGACCCGCCCGGAGGTGATGAACCGGTGGATTGCGGCCGAGGAGGTCAGCGTGCCACCGCTTCCAACATGGCTTCGTCCTCCTCCTCGATCGCCTCTCCCCCCATCAGCAAGCCAAGTCGCGCGTACGTTGCCTCATTGCGGTCGAGCGTGGCGAGGAACTTGCCGTTCACCATCACCGCAACGCGATCCGACAGCAGCAGGATCTCCTCGATCTCGGTGGAGAAGAACACGATCGCGCAGTCGCGTTCCCGCTCGGCCTGCAGGCGGGACAGCACAGTCTCGGTTGCTCCCACGTCGAGACCTCTGGTGGGTTGGGAGGCGATGAGCAGCGGTGGCCGGCGGCACAGTTCCCGTGCCAGCACCGCTTTCTGCTGGTTCCCACCGGAGAGATGCCGCATCTTCACCCTTGCATCAGGCGTGCGGATGTCGTACTCGCTGATCAACTCGGAGCAGAACTCATCGACGGCGGCATCGTTGATGACTCCCCAACGCTGCAGCCGGCCCAGCACCAACTCTTTCATGACGAGGTTGTCGCGGACCGAGAGTTCCAGTGCCAGACCCGTGTGATGGCGATCCGCGGGAATCGCCGATCCCCCGAGGCGGTAAAAGTCGAGCGGCGACATGACGGTGAACCAGTCGCCGCTGTATCCGAGTCGGCCGCTCGTCGGAGTGCGCAGCCCGGTCAACACCTCGGCGAGCTCCTGCTGGCCGTTACCGTCGACGCCGGCGAT
>JAPONU010000066.1 GCA_026713745.1 bacterium | reverse complement strand
GATCAGGCAGTCGGCACCGCCGAAGCAGGAGAGCACCCCCAGGTTCGCGGCGTAGCCCGTGGGGAACACCAGCGCCCGGTCGGTCTGCTTCCAGTCGCTGAGTTCGGCCTCGAGCTCGGCATGGACGGGGCGCGAGCCCACAATGAGCCGGCTGGCGGTCGCGCCGGCACCCCAGCGGTCCAGCGCCGCACGGGCCGCCGCGATCACCGCGGGGTGGAACGACAGCCCGAGGTAGTCGTTGGAGGCGAAGGAGACGACCTCCCGACCGCCGAGGCGCCCCACCGGGCCGCGGGCGTCGAAAGTGCGCACCTCGCGCCACCGATCGGCGGCGCGGATCGTGGCGATCTGCTCTGCCGCCCAGGCGTCGAAGCCGCCACCCGCGGAGTCGCCGGGTGTGGTCACCGGAGGACCTCGGGTGCGGGCACCGGAGGGCCCTGGGTGGTCACGGAAGGGCCTCGGCGGCGGCCACCATGGCGCCGGTGATGCTGTCCAGATCCTCGGCGCTGCTGATGTAGGGCGGCATCGTGTAGAGCAACCGCCCGAAGGGGCGCAGCCAGACGCCCCGGTCCAGGAGCAGCTCCCCGGTGGCGGCGACGGGCACCTCGGAGGTGGTCTCGATCACCCCGATGGCCCCCAGCACACGCACGTCCGCGACGCCCGCCAGCTTGGCGGCCGGCGCAAGTCCGGTTTCCAGGGCTGCCCCGATGGCGGCGACCTCGGCGGCCCAGGGTCGCGACCCCAGCAGCCGGATCGAGGCCGTGGCGACCGCAGCCGCCAGCGGGTTGGCCATGAAGGTGGGGCCGTGCATGAGCGCCCCGGACTCCGCCGCGCTGACTCCGGCGGCCACCTCGGCGGTGCAGAGCGTCGCGGCCATCGACAGGTACCCCCCGGTGAGCGCCTTGCCGACGCACATGATGTCCGGAGCCACTCCGGCGTGGTCACAGCCGAACATCCTGCCGGTGCGCCCGAAACCGGTGGCGATCTCGTCGGCGATGAGCAGGACACCGTGGCGATCGCAGAGCCGGCGGACTTCCGCCAGGTAGTCCGGCGAGTAGAACCGCATCCCCCCGGCACCCTGCACGACAGGCTCGAGGATCACCGCCGCGATCTCGTCGCGGTGCCCTTCCAGCAGCCCGGTGAACGCCGCGACGTGTTCGGACTCGAACGGCTCGCCGTAGCGGGGGCCCGGAGCCGGTGCGAAGAGCTGGGCGGGCAGGATGTCGCTGAACATGCCGTGCATGCCGGTCACCGGGTCACAGACCGACATGGCGGCGAGGGTGTCGCCGTGGTAGCCGGAGGCGACGGTCAGCAGGCGGGTCCGCTCGGGGCGGCCGGTGCCGCGGGCGTACTGCAGCGCCATCTTGATCGCCACCTCCACCGACACCGATCCGGAGTCGGCGAGGAAGACCGCCTGCAGCCCCGGCGGGGTGATCTCGACGAGCAGCTCGGCGAGCTCCACCGCGGCCGGGTGCGTGATGCCGCCGAACATCACGTGGGCGACGGCGTCCAACTGGGTGCGCACGGCCTCGTCGAGAACCGGATGGCGGTGCCCGTGAATGGCCGCCCACCATGACGACATGCCGTCGATGACCTGCCGCCCGTCGGCCAGGGTGAGCTTGGTGCCTGCGGCGGACACCACCGGGACCGGGGGGATCGCCGCAGGCATCGGGGCGTAGGGATGCCAGAGGTGCCTGCGATCCCGCTCGAGGAGATCTCCGGGCTCGCCGCCCTGATCGTCGCCGCGGCGGGCGCGCCCGGCGCCCGGCCCGCCGCCGGCCATCAGCCCCCCTCGGACAGCGGGGCCGTCCCGGATGGTTCGGCGGATCCGGTGACCGTCCGGCAGCGGCGGCACCGGGCCTCCCAGCCGGTCGGGTGAACGGTCACCCGCAGCAGCCGACCGCACCGCTGGCAGTGGCGGGGCGCCTCGTAGGGGGATTGGCGGCAGCGGTCACAGTCCAGGGCGCCGCACCACCGGCAGAACGCCCCGCCCATGGTGCTCAGATCACGCCGGTGAGGGCGCCGATGGGCATCTGCAGATCCTCCAGCATCCGCAGGTCCTCATCGGGACTGCGCCCAAGGGTGGTGAGGTAGTTGCCCACGATCAGGGCGTTGATGCCCGCGGTCATGCCCATGGCCTGGAAGTCCCGCAGGGTGACCTCGCGACCTCCCGCGTAGCGCAGTATCACCCCCGGCAGCGCGAGGCGGAACAGCGCGATCCAGCGCAGTGCCTCGAGGGGCCCCAGCGGCCGGCGGATCTGCAGCGGCGTGCCGGGGCGCGGGTTCAGGAAGTTCAGCGGCACCTCGGTGGGGTCGAGTTCCTGCAGTTGGCCCAGCAGTTCCACCCGGTGCTCGAGGGTCTCCCCCATGCCCAGCAGCGCTCCACAGCACAGTTCCATGCCACAGCGTCGCACCAGCAGGCAGGTCTCGTAGCGCTCCTCCCAGGTGTGGGTGGTCACGATCTGCGGGAAGAAGCTCCGGGCCGTCTCGAGGTTGTGGTTGTAGCGGTGCACGCCACCGTCGGCCAGGCGCCGGGCCTGGTCCTCGCTGAGGATCCCGGCGCTCACCGCCACGTTGAGCCCGGTCTCGGCCTCGATGACCGGCACCAGGTCGATGAGCCGCTGCAGCGTCCGCTCGTCGGGGCCGCGGATCGCAAGGACCATGCAGAACTCGCTGGCACCCGTTCGGGCCGTCTCCCGGGCCGCTGACAGCACCTCGTCGATGTCCAGGAACGGCGTCGCCGGCAGAGTCTCGGAGAACTGGGCCGACTGCGAGCAGAAGTGGCAGTCCTCGGGGCATCCCCCCGTCTTGACCGACAGGATGCCCTCCACCTCCACGGTCGGGCCGCACCACGCCAGGCGCACCGCGTGGGCCAGGGCGGTGAGCGCCGGGACGTGCTCGTCGTCGAGGGTGGCCAGCGCCCGCAGTTCGTCGGCGTCGAGTAGCCGGCGCTCGTCGATCAGCGCAACCTCGGCCGCGCGCAGCAGCCGGCGGGCCTCGCTCGCGGTGCCGGCCGCATCCGGAGCCATCAGCCGATCGCCTCGCGCAGCGCCTCGAGCCGGGCCGCCCGGTCGTGGCGAGCCTGCAGGGCGCCTTCCAGATCCACCTCGATGAAGCGGGTGGTGCTGTTCGGCGCCGACTGGCCGACGTGGTCCATGTCGGCGCTGATGACCGTGGCCACCATGACGTAACCGCCGCCCGAGACGGCGTCGCGGTGCAGCACGATGGGCTCAACACCGCCGGGGATCTGAATCGATCCGATGGGGTACGGGGCGTCGACGATGTTGGAAGGATCGCTGCCCGCGCCGAAGGGCGCAACCCGGTCGCGGAATTCCAGTTCGGCGCCGCGGTAGCGGAACCCGGTCCGGTCGGCGACCCCGGTGAGGCGCCACTCGCTGTCGAGGAACGACCTGCGGCTCTCGTCTGTGAGGCGGTGGTCGTAGAGGCCCATCATCACCCTGATCTC
>JAPONU010000065.1 GCA_026713745.1 bacterium | reverse complement strand
GACCGGCGGGCGACCGCGGGCAACTTCATCAGCCATCGCACCATCGAGAAGGTGTATCCCGCGGGCCGTCACGCCGGTGTCGCCATCGCCGGCGCGGCCGGGCCGTCGATGGAGATGGTGCGCCTGTTCCAGCTGCAACTGGAGCACTACGAGAAGGTCGAGGGGCAGCCGCTGAGCCTGGAGGGCCAGGCCAACCAGTTGAGCCAGATGGTCCGGGCGAACCTCACCTCGGCGCTGCGAGGTCTCGTCGTCGTCCCGCTGTTCGCAGGCTGGGACCAGCGCCGCGGCTGCGGTCGGCTGTTCCAGTACGACGTGACCGGGGGTCGCTACGAGGAGCAGGACTATGCCGCCGGCGGCTCGGGCAGCCTCCACGCCGGCACGGTCGTGAAGCTGGGCTTCCGCCCCGCTCTGGAACCGGCGGCGGCTGTCGACCTCGCCATCGCCGCGCTCTTCGAGGCGGCCGACGAGGATTCGGCCACCGGCGGTCCCGACCTCGTCAGGGGCATCTTCCCCGTCGTGGTGAACATCGACGCCGACGGGTACCGGCGATTCGAGGATTCCCAGGTCGAGGAGCGCTTCCGGACTTTGCTCGCCTCATTCGACCGCACCGGTGAAGCCCCGACCGACCCGAACCCCGATGACACCGCCTGAGCCTCAGGTGTTGGCGCCGGGGCGTCACCGCGGCCCGCGTGACGGGGGCAGCCCATGAACATGCCCTTCTACGTGGCGCCCGAGCAGATCATGAAGGACCGGGCGGACTACGCCCGCAAAGGGATCGCCCGGGGCAAGAGTCTCGTCGCCGTGACCTATCGCGACGGCGTCCTGCTGTGCGCGGAGAACGTCTCCAACACGCTCCGGAAGATCAGTGAGATCTACGACCGCATCGCATTCGCCGGTGTCGGCAAGTACAACGAGTTCGATCAACTCCGTATCGCCGGCGTACGCCACGCCGACCTGAAGGGCTACGCCTACAGCCGCCAGGACGTGGACGCCCGCAGTCTCGCCAACCAGTACGCGCAGATACTGGGGCAGATCTTCACCCACGAGATGAAGCCCATGGAAGTGGAGATCCTCGTGGCGGAGATCGGCGACGAGGCAGGCGCCGAGCAGCTCTTCCACATTCTCTACGACGGCACGGTCAACGACGAGAGCCGCTGGTCGGTCCTCGGCGGTGAGACCGAGGCCATCTCCGAACGACTGGGCGGGATCCACGACCCCGGCGCCGACGCGGCGGCGGCGCTGAGGGCGGCCGTCTCCGCCCTCGCCGGGCCCGAGCGAACGCTCACCGGCGCCGACCTCGAGGTCGCCCTGCTCGACCGCAGTCTCGGCCGACGCTGCTTCCGCCGCCTGGAGACATCCGAAGTGGACACGCTGGGGGGCGAGCCGCAGTCCGCACCCGGCGAGACCCCGGGCTAGGGGTCACACTTTGCAGCGACGCATCTACGGGATCGAGAACGAGTACGGCGTCACCTTCGCACTGGGCGGCCAACGCCGCCTCAGCCCCGACGAGGTGGCGCGCTACCTGTTCCGCAGGGTGGTGTCGTGGGGACGCAGCAGCAACGTGTTCTTGGCCAACGGAGCCAGGCTGTACCTCGACGTCGGCTCACACCCCGAGTACGCCACCCCCGAGTGCGATTCCCTCTACGACCTCGTGGCGCACGACCGAGCGGGCGAGCTGGTACTGGACCAGCAGGTGGTCTACGCGCAGGAGCGTCTCAATGCCGACGGCATGCGCGGCGAGATCTACCTCTTCAAGAACAACACCGACTCGGCGGGGAACTCCTACGGCTGCCACGAGAACTACCTCACCACGCGCCGGGAGGAACTCGCCGAGTACAGCGAGGTTCTCATTCCGTTCCTGGTGACCCGGCAGATCTACGCCGGCGCCGGCAAGATCCTGCTGACGCCCCGCGGCGCCAAATACTGCATCAGCCAGCGCGCCGAGCACATCTGGGAGGGTGTCTCCAGCGCCACCACCCGCTCGCGACCGATCATCAACACGCGCGACGAACCCCACGCGAATGCCGAACTGTTTCGCCGCCTGCACGTCATCGTGGGCGATTCCAACATGAGCGAGTACGCCACGTTCCTGAAGGTGGGGGCATGCAGCATCCTCCTGCAGATGCTGGAGGAACCATCGATCGTCCTGCGCGACATGACCCTCGAGAACCCCATACGGGCGATCCGGGAGGTCAGCCACGACGACTTCGAGAAGATCAGCGAGGGTTCCCGGTCCTGGCGGCGCGTGCGTCTTGCGAACGGCCGGCAGATGAGCGCCCTGGATATCCAGCGGGAGTACTACGAGCGGGCCCAGGAGTTCTCCACCCGGTTCGACCTCGGCGTGGAGCAGAAACGCGCCCTGCAGATGTGGGGCCACTGCCTGGAGCGCCTCGAAGCCGACCCCCTCAGCTTGCACCGGGAATGCGACTGGGTGATCAAGTACCGGCTGATCGACCGTTACCGGGAGCGAAACGGGCTCACCTGGGACGACCCCCGGCTGGCGCTGCTGGACCTGAAGTACCACGACGTGAGCCGCGAGCGTGGGCTGTTCTACAAACTGCAGGAGCGGGACCTAGTCGAATCCATCTGCCTGCACGAAGACGTCGTCGAGGCGATGCACCGGCCACCTCAGACCACCCGGGCCCGCTTGCGCGGCGAGTTCGTGCGGCGCGCGAAGGCACGCAAGCGGGACTACACCGTCGATTGGGTGCACCTCAAGCTGAACGACCAGGCACAGC
Source organism: bacterium (assembly GCA_026713745.1). Taxonomy (GTDB): domain Bacteria; phylum Actinomycetota; class Acidimicrobiia; order Acidimicrobiales; family CATQHL01; genus VXNF01. The sequence goes on along the minus strand of JAPONU010000065.1, from coordinate 16,390 downwards.
GAACGGTGCTGTGCAAGGACCCGTTCAAGTCCCACGACGAGCGGGTCGAGAAGCTGATCGCATCGCTGTGAACGGCTGCCGGGAGCCCCTGCGGTGAGCACTCCGGCCAGCGACAAGCTGGAGCGTCTCCTGAATCTGACCGCAGCCCTGCTGGACACTGAGCGGCTGCTGCCGGCCACCGAGATCGCCGCCAAGGTGGCGGGCTATGCCAGTGGCAAGGAGGCGTTCAGGCGCACATTCGAGCGCGACAAGAGCGAACTGCGCCAGATGGGGATCCCGTTGAGGACCGGCGTCGTGCCGGGCACCGACCCACCGGTGGAGGGCTACCGCATCCACCCCCGCGACTACTATCTCGACGACCCCGACCTGGCCCCCGATGAACGTGCGGCCCTGCACCTGGCCACCCGGACGGTGCGGTTGGAGGGCACCTCGGTCGAGACCGCCTTCTGGGCCCTCGGTGGCCGGCCGCCGGACGGGGATCCGGCGCCCGAACTGGCCGTGATCCCGTTCAATGAACATCTCGCCACCTGCTACCGGGCAATCAGCGAGCGCAGGTTGGTCACGTTCCGCCATCGCGGCGAATTCCGCTCTGTCGAACCGGTGCGCCTGTATTTCACCCGCGGGCACTGGTACCTGGGCGGCCAGGACCAGGACCGCGCCGCGTGGCGACACTTTCGCCTCGACCGCATCGCCGAGCTGGCGCTCGGCTCCGCCGGCGGTTTCGTGCCGAAACCCGAACCCGCCGGGAGCCTCGAGCGGCCTCCATGGGAGATCGGCGACGACGTCGGTACGGCCCAGATCGACGTGGACGCCGACGTTGCCGATTGGGCATTGGGTCAAGTGAGCCCCCACACGCGCCACGAGCGCCGCCCCGACGGGTCGCTGCGACTGCACCTGTCCGTCGCCAATGCCGACGCCCTCGTGGACTTCGTCATCGGTCTGTTGGACCGCGCCGAGCTTGTCGGCCCACCGGAACTGCGGGAAAAGCTGCTCGAGAGGATCCGCCCCTGTGCATCCGCCGGATCCCTGGATCCGACCTCGCCGGCACCGAGCTCGCCCACCGCCACGGGCACGGATCTCCCCGCGACTGCTCCGCCCCCGGCGGCGACCGCCGGCCCGGGCCCACGCAGGCTGAATTCCTCCGAACGCATGCACCGGCTCCTGCAGCTCATCCCCTGGGTGGCGGAGCGGGGCGGGGCAACTGTCGCCGAAATCACCGAGCGCTTCGACTATCCCGCCGACGGATTGCTTGACGATCTGCAGCAGGTGGTCTTCATGGTCGGTGTACCGCCCTACACGCCCGACGCCCTGATCGAGGTGGAGGTGGCCGACGGCTGGGTCCAGATCAACTTCGCCGACTACTTCCGCCGGCCGCTTCGACTCACGCCACCACAAGCGGTGGCATTGCTCGTCGCGGCGACCGGCCTGTTGGGGCTCACGGGCGACAGCGCGCTGGGACGCGGTCTCGCCAAGATCGCCGGAGCGCTCGGCGTGAACCCGGCCGAGGCACTCGAGATTCGCCTCGGAGACGCGAACTCCAAGGCGTTGCTGACCCTGCGGGAAGGATGTCGGAGCCACCGCCCGGCCGCCATCCGGTACTACAGCTACGACCGCGACGCCGTCACCGAACGCGTCATCGAGCCCTACCGCACCTTCGCCCACGAGGGTGCCTGGTATGTACGGTCGTTCTGCCGGCTCAGCGGCCAGGAGCGCACCTTCCGCATCGATCGGGTGAGCGAGGTGGAACTGCTCGACGAGTCGTTCGACCCGCCGCCGGGACCGGTCCCGGCGACAGTCTGGGATCCGCCGGCGGACGCTCCCTGGGTGGAGTTGGCTCTGGAGGGGTCCGCCCAGTGGATTCTCGACTACTACCCGGCGAGCCAGGTCCACTGGGAGGGGCGGACTTGCCGGGTGCGACTCCCCGTCGGCGGGATCGCATGGCTCGAGCGCCTCCTGCTTCGTCTCGGACCGGCCGCTTTGGTCACCGCCGGCGCGGGCCTGCCACCCGAACCGGGTGTCGGCGCGGCTCGACGAATCCTCGCACGTTACGGCGAATAACCGCAGGGCAGATGGTTCAGTCGGTTACGGTGAACCCGCGATGACCCAAGAACCGCCAGGGAAGTCCCCGCGCGAGCCGGACCCGTCCGATCCGGCATGGGTGGACCACATCCTGGATCAACTCACCAGCCGGCCGATGCCTGCGGGACCAGAGGTGGCGGGCAGTCCGCCCACCGAGGATTCCGATGCCGACGCCGTCCCGGAGCCTCCCGCGCACGACGCCGCACACGTCGAGGAGCCACCCGCTGAGGAGCCATCGCCACCACCGCAACCACCGCCGCATCCGGCGCCCCCGGCCTCCCGCCCGGCTGCGCCCGAGGAGGCTCCGGCAGCGGCTGACCCTGGACTCCTCGATGAGTTGCTGTCGCCGGATCCGGAGAGCCCCACCGCCCCGCCGGATGATCCGGGACCGCCGCCGGACGTGCCCGCCGCAGCCCCTGTCGAGACCGCGCGGACAGCGCCACCTGCCGCCCCACCCGCGCCCCCGCCCGCCGCGGCGCCTCCCCGGGAGGCACCCGTCCCGCCTGCGCCTCGCCCACCGGTTGCAGAGCCGGGATTCAGACCGCAACCACGAGTACCGCGCCCCCCGCAGGTGCCTCCTCCGATCCCCCCTCCGGCGCGCCGGCGCGCTCCCCGGCCCGCCCCCGTTCGGGCGTCGCGCCATGCCGACCCCTTGCTTGCGGGGGCGCCGCCGAGTCCCGCGCCGGCACCGCCGGTACCGCGCCGCCCCCGCTCCGCCCCGCGCGACCCCGAACCGCCGGACGCCCCCTACGACGACGACTACCTCGCCGACTTCGACGAGGATCTTCAGGAGACGCAGAGCAGGTGGCGCACCGCGGTGGGTTGGGGCCTCACCGTGGCAATCGCCATCGTTCTGTCGCTCGTCATCCGCTCGTTCGTCGCCCATGCGTTCCACGTGGAATCGGGATCGATGGAGCCGACCCTGACGGCCGGCGACCGGATACTCGTCAACAAGCTCTCCAGCAATCCGTCGCGTGGCGACCTCGTGGTCTTCGGCAGGCCGGACGGCGACTTGGTGAAGAGGGTCATCGCTCTCGAAGGTGAGTCGGTCATCTTCGTGGACGGTCTCGTGAGGATCGGCGAGAGTTGGGTCCGCGAGCCCTACCTTTCTGCAGGGACGGGCACTTACGTGCGTTCGGCCATACCCAACTGCGATCCGACCGAGGGTTTCACCGGCGACAAGGCCTGCACCGTGCCGGAGGGGCACGTCTTCGTGCTGGGGGACAACCGCGGAGTCTCCTTCGACAGCCGCAATTTCGGTCCTGTCGCCCGGGAGGACCTCATCGGCAACGCGGCCTTCCAGTTCTGGCCGCTGGGCGACCTGCGCAGGTTCTGACCGGCACCGCGCGCCTAGCCGTAGTAGGCGGCGATGGCACTCATCATCCTGTCCACGTGGTCGCTGTAGACGGCGTCCAACCCGGCGTCGAGTAGCTCGCGCAGGGTCCGGTCGTGCTGAGCATCCCAGCCGAAGGCCAGCACCCCGAAGCGGTGGAACAGCACCGCGGTCCCACCCGTCCAGTCGACATGGGGCATGTTGACCGCGTCGATCCGCTTGCGCGACATGCGCTCCGCGAGGCGCTCGGGGCCGTGCTCCATGAGCCGCCGCCTCGTGGAGAGCACCAGCCGGACATCGCTCCAGCGTTCCCGCCATTCCTCCAGCAGCCCCAGCGAGCCCGAGCAGAGCCAGAGCCGGCGGGGAGTCTCGGCACCGGCGCGCCGGGCTGCCGCCACGACACCCATAGCCGCATCGGGATCCTTGATGTCAACGGAGAACTCGAACTCGGTGCCGCAGGATTCGTAGAGACGCTCCGGCGAAACCACCGCGGCGGGCAGGTCAGCCCGCTGCGTCGCGCGCACCTTGCGGGTCCCCAGGTGGGGCAGGGGTGGGCGGAAGCGACTGTCGTGGTGCAATACCACCTCGCCGTCAACGGTGATGCGGGCATCACTCTCCAGCCCGGTGGCTCCCATCGCCAGCGCCCTCTCGAAGGCGGCGAGCGAATTCTGCGGAGCGTGCGCCATGCCGCCCCGGTGGGCGAAACCGATGGGCCGCGACATCAGGGCGGGGAGTCGCGGACCCATGCCACAGTGTGCCCTCGACAAGGCCGATCGCGGCCCACAGATAGGCTGACCGGGTGCTGAACATCGGACCGGGTGAGGTGCTGGTGATCCTCGTCATCGCCCTCGTCGTGCTCGGCCCGAGCAGGTTGCCGGCGACGGCGCGCACGCTGGGCCGGTTCCTGGCCAAGACCCGCGACGTCGTCAACCGGTTCCAACAGGAGATGCAGGCGGCAGCGGACGCCCCGCTGGAGGCGATCGCCCGCGAGCGGGGGCGCCTCTCCGAGCCACTCAACACCCCCACCGAGACCGGCGCCCGGGCTACCGACCAAGCGTCACCCGCTGACGGTCCGTCCCCGCCCGGCGCCGACGAGTCCAGGGAGGCCGCCGAACCCGCCACCGAGCACGACGGCAACCCCGCCGGCGCCCAATCGGATTCCGAGCCTGAACAACCAGACGCCAAATGAGCGACCCCCCGCCGCCGCAGGAACCCACCGGCGGGCGCATGACCCTCGTCGAGCACCTCAGCGAGCTGCGCCGGCGGCTCATCATTTCGATGATCGCCATCGCCTGCGGCTTCGTGGTCTGCTGGGTGTTCTACCCCCAGATACTGGACTTCCTGGTGGCCCCCTACTGCGAGGTGGTCCCACCCGACGCCGAGGGCCTCGACGCACCCGGCAGCTGCCGCTTGCTGGTGCTCGACCCGCTCGAGCCCTTCTCGGTGCGGGTGAGCCTCGCCGGCTACGGCGGGATGGCCCTGGCCATGCCCGTGCTGTTGTGGCAGGCCTGGCGCTTCATCACTCCGGGCCTGTACGCCCGCGAGCGCCGCCACTCGGCGGCCTTCGTGTTGCTGGCCAGCCTGCTGTTCGCCGGTGGCGTGGCTCTGGCCTTCTGGACCATCCCTCGCGCTCTCGGCTTCCTCGCCGAGATCGGCGGTGACGACCTCGTCAGCTTCTTCTCGCCGCGCCGCTACCTCTCGTTCGTCGTGAAGATGGCGCTCGCCTTCGGACTGGCGTTCGAATTCCCGATCGTCCTGATGTTCGGCCAGATCGCCGGCATCATCCCGACACGAACCCTGCAGCGGATCCGCCCGTGGGCGATCGTGGGGATCGTCGTCGTCGCAGCCGTGATCACTCCCACCGGCGATCCCTTCACCCTGCTCATCCTCTCCGGCCCCATGTACGCGTTCTACGAACTGTCAATCCTCTTCGGGGTTCTCAGACAGCGGCGGCGCGAACGGGAAGAGGCGGCGGAGCTCGCTCCGGCACCGGTCGAGCCTTCCCCGAGTGAGGGTTCGTGAGCACCGTCGGTGCCGCCGCCGGGGCGCGGACCTATCCCTTCGAACTGGATCGCTTCCAGCTCGAAGCCATCGCTGCGGTAGACGACGGTGCTTCGGTCATCGTCGCCGCACCCACGGGCGCGGGCAAGACGGTCGTGGCCGAGCACGCCGTGCGGGCGACCCTCGCGGCGGGGCGGCGGGTGTTCTACACCGCCCCGATCAAGGCCCTGTCGAACCAGAAATACTCCGACCTGGTGGCCGAGCACGGCTCGAAAGTGGTGGGCCTGCTGACCGGCGACAACGCCATCAACCCCTCCGCACCGGTGGTCGTGATGACCACCGAGGTGCTGCGCAACATGATTTACGCAGACTCGCCGGACCTGCGCGATCTGCGCTGGGTCATCCTCGACGAGGTGCACTACCTGCAGGACCCCTACCGCGGCCCTGTCTGGGAGGAGGTGATCATCCACGCCCCGGCGGCGGTGCGGTTCGTGTGCCTCTCGGCCACGGTCTCCAACGTCGGCGAGATCCGCGCCTGGATCAGTGAACTCCGGGGATCGGCACACGCCGTGACCGAGACCCGCCGGCCGGTGAATCTGGACAGCCTGCTGTGCTTCGGCGACAACGAGCGGGCCAACCTGCGCTTCCTGCCGGTGCTCGTCGGCGACCGCCCCAACCCCGAGGGCGAACGTGTCGATCGCGACCGCCGCCGGCGGCGCGGCGCGGGAGGGCGACGCTGGCGCGCACCGGACAGGGTCGCTGTGATCGAGGCGCTGTCCCGCCGGAAGATGCTGCCCGCCATCTACTTCATCTTCAGCCGTGCGGGCTGCGACGACGCCGCCCGCCTGTTGGCCCGGGCCGACCTCGAGTTGACCACCCCGGCCGAGCGGGACCTGATCGCCGAGGTCGTCGAGCCCTACGTGTCCTCGCTGGGCCGCAACGACCGGCGCGCGGTGGGATACGAGGCCTGGTCCGCGCAGATCCGCAACGGCGTGGCCGCCCATCACGCAGGCATGTTGCCCCCCTTCAAGGAGGCCACCGAGGCGTGCTTCCGGCGCGGCCTGATCAAGGTGGTATTCGCCACCGAGACGTTGTCGCTGGGCATCAACATGCCGGCGCGGACCGTCGTGATCGAGAAGCTCACCAAGTTCTCCGGAGACGGCCACGAGCTGCTCACGCCGCTCAGCTACACCCAGCTGACCGGGCGCGCAGGCAGACGAGGGATCGACGACCAGGGCTACGCGGTGGTCCTGTGGAGCCCCCGGTTGCGCTTCGGCGACGTGGCGGGGCTGGTCGGCAGTCGAAGCTTCACCCTTGTCTCGGCCTTCCGCCCGACGTACAACATGGTGGTCAACCTGATTGCGCGCCTGGCCCCGGAGGAGGCCCGCAGCGTGCTGGGCCGCTCCCTGGCCCAGTACCAGGCGGACCGCGAGGTGGTCGTCCTGGAGCGGCAGTTGCAGGAGGGTCGCCGGGCGCTGGCGGAGATCAACGCCACGGCGCGGCGGCGGGGGAGCGACGAGGCCCAGCGCCGGCTGCGCCGAACCGCCCGCAGGGTGGAAGATCTCCGCAACCGGCTGAGGAGCAAGAAGGACACCCTGGCAGCCGAGTTCGACGAACTCACCGAGGTGCTGCGCCGGCGGGGCCACCTCGACGGCTGGGCGCTCGCCGACAGCGGCAGGGTCCTCGCCGGCATCTACCACGAGAGCGACCTTCTCATCGCCGAAGCCGTGGTGGGGGGCCACTTCGACGGGCTCGACAAGGCCTCGTTCGCGGCGCTGCTGGCCTGCTGCACCTACGAGCAGCGCGGGGGCGACGTGCCGGTAGAGCCGCACTGGCCGACCGCCGCGCTTCGCCGCCGATGGGCGCGGCTGGGTGAGGCCCACGAGTCCCTGGCCGCAACCGAGCTCGCCTGCCTCGGTCGACCGCGCACCCGGCCACCCGACGGCGGGTTCGCCCCAATCGCCTACGGCTGGGCGGCGGGTGCCCCGCTGGCACGTGTGCTGGACGATCACACCACCCCTGGCGACTTCGTCCGGAACGTGAAGCTCGTCTGCGATCTTGCTCGCCAGGTCGCTCGCGTGGCGCCCGATCCGGCCACCACGGCAACCGCGAACGCGGTGGCGAATGCCATGTTCCGTGGCGTGGTGTCCGCCTCGATGCTCGACGCAGCCGGCTGAAGTCGTCGCGGGGCAGCGCCGGAGCGCACCAGCGGGAAGGGATCGGTTTGGGTATCCGCCGCGGCGGCGATTGGGGCACCAGCGGAGAGCTCCCCGACGGCGGTGTGGTCGTCTCGAACGACGCGCGCGCCCGGGAGGTGGTGGAGGCGGCCCGTCGCCGAGGTGAGGCCCTTCCGGTGCTCGGCCTGACCGGCGGGGACCTGTGCCGCACCCTCGGGGGAACCGGCGATCGGGCGCGCCTGCACGAAGGTGGTTCGGCGCTGACCTGCGATCTGGGTTCGGTTCTCCTCGACGGCCGGCTCCACTGGTTCACGGCTCATCTCGTCGCCCGCCACAGTTGGCTGTTCGGCCGGATCCTGGTCGTGATGAACGCCGCCTACATGGGCGGTTGGAATCTCGGTCCGCGCGCACATCCCGGCGATGGCTTGCTGGATATCAGCGACGCAAACCTTCCTCTGCGGCAGCGGCTCGGTGCCTGGCGCCGCCTTCGGAGCGGCACGCACCTCCCACACCCGGCGATCGCCACCACCCGGCGCGCGGCGTTCAGCACGAGCTTCGAGCGCCCCGTGCCGGTACTGCTCGACGGCGTGTCCGCCGGCCGCGCCCGCCGGATCACCGTGCGTGTCGAGAGCGACGCTCTCGCCGTGATCGTGTAGGTGCCACGGTCCGAAGCCGTCGCGACACCCGATGGTAGATTCGCCCCGTGGTTCGCTCCTGCCCAGGATCCGCTGGCTTCAAAGCGCGGGCCGCGGCCGCGGTGGACGCACGCACCGAGCAACTCACCGAGATCTCTCACCGCATCCACGAGAACCCCGAGTTGGGCTTCGAGGAGCATTTTGCCCATGACCTGCTCGCCGGCGCCGCCGAGGATGCCGGTCTGGAGGTCCAGCGACAGGCCTACGGCGTGGAAACGGCTTTCGCGGCCCGCGCCGGCACCACTGGGCCCCTCGTGGCGTTCCTCTGCGAGTACGACGCGCTGCCGGGCATCGGCCATGCCTGCGGGCATAACATCATCGCCGCCTCCGGCCTCGGGGCGGGGCTGGCGGCGGCAGAGGTTGTGGAGGAGTTGGGTGGGCGACTGCTGATCCTCGGGACCCCCGCCGAGGAAGGGGGTGGAGGCAAGCTCCACCTCATGAGGGGGGGTGCCTTCGACGGAGTGGACGCCGCCCTCATGCTGCACCCGGCCGGCCTCGAACTCTCCGAGATGCAGACCCTGGCGGTCCAGCAGCTGCATGCCCGCTACCGCGGCCGCGCCGCGCACGCCGCCGCGGCCCCCTATGCCGGTCGCAACGCCCTGGACGGAGCGGTGCTGGGCTATGTCGCCGCGGCCGCCCTCCGCCAGCACATCGGACCCGACGAACGGTTTCACGGCATCTTCACCGACGGCGGCCAGAAGCCGAACATCGTTCCCGCCTTCGCCGAGACCAACTGGTACGTGCGGTCGCCGACCGTGAGCGGGCTGGAGTTGCTGAAAGAACGCCTTGCGGACTGCCTCAGCAGCGGTGCGGTGGCCGCCGGGGTGGCGATCGAGTTGGAGTGGGCCGACTATCACTTCGCCGAGGTCCGCAGCAATGCACCACTCCAGGAACTCTGGGAGTCCAACGCCGCAGTCGTGGGCAGGAACCCGCAGCCGCCCGCCCCGGGCCGTACCGTGATCGGCAGCACCGACATGGGCAACGTCAGCCACGTGGTGCCGTCAATCCATCCCATGATCGCGGTCGCTCCACCCGAGGTCGCCATCCACACCGAGGACTTCGCGGTCTGCGCCCGTGGTCCCGGCGGCGACCGAGGCGTCATCGACGGCGCCAAGACGCTGGCCGGGGTGGCGATCGACTACTGGAGCGACGCCTCGGTCCGCGCCGCGGTGGCTGCCGACTTCGCCGGCGACGGAGCCACCGTCGCGGCGTCGGACTGAGCGTTCGGCCTCAACGGGCGGCGTCGAGGGAACATGTACGTCGCTGAGAGCTTCACCGATTCCGAAGCCGAGATCCTGCGGCGCTACTTCACGAACCTCGACCAGCCCGTGTTCGCCCTCGTGAACCTGCCCGAGGTCGTCAAGGGTGCACTGTTCGCCCGTTACTCGCGGTCGGCCAAGAGCCTGCGGCGCCTGTTCCTCGACGAGTTTGTGGGCGAGCTCGACGTCAGCGGCGACCTCGGAGTGGACGCCACGATCGGCCTGCGCCGAGCCGAGGAACTCTACGACCGGGTCTTCCTCGAGTACGGCGACGACTCGGTGGCCCAACTCGGCGGGGTGCACCTGGCGTGTGAGCAGGCTTCCAACGTCCTCACCAAGGTGCTCGAATGGGGCCGGCTCATGTCGTACCTGGAGCAATCCACGCGCTATGTGGCCTACGACGCACGCCTCGGCGGCCGCTACCGGTACTACCGGGATCCGGACATCCTGGGTTCGGGCCTCGGAACGAAATATGTCGCCGACCTCGACGGCATGTTCGAGTCCTACAGCGGGGCGCTGCCCGTGATGAACGAGCACTTCCGCCGCCGGTTCCCGAAGGCTCCGGGCGACTCGGACTTCGTGCACCGCCAGGCTGTGCGCGCCAAGTCGTTCGACTCGATCCGCGGGATGCTGCCCGCCGCGGCACTCTCGAACGTCGGCATCTACGGCAGCGGTCAGGGCTACGAGAACCTGCTCCTACGGATGCGCGCTCACCTGCTGCCCGAGGTGCGCGCCTACGCCGACATGATGCTTGCCGAACTGCGCAAGGTGATCCCCTCGTTCCTGAAGCGGTTGGACATCGAGGACAGGGGAGTGGCCTGGAGCCGCTACCTCCGCGCCACCGCAGACTCGATGCAGGCGCTCGCCCACGAGCTGATCGGTGAAGCCACCGAGCCCATTGAACAGACCCCCGCGGTCCGGCTCCTGGACTTCGATCCCGACGGCGAGGTGAAGCTCGTAAGCAGCGCCCTCTACTCCTACGTGGATCTTCCCGAGGATCGGTTGCGTGCCCGGGTCGAGAAGATGAGCACCGCCGATCGCCTGCGTGTCCTGCTCACCTACGCCGGCGACCGCGGCAACAGGCGCCACAAGCCGGGACGTGCCCTCGAGACCCCCTACTACCGATTCGACGTGCTGTGCGACTACGGGGCATTCCGCGACCTGCAACGTCACCGGATGCTGACGATCGAGTGGCAGCGGCTCAACCCCATCCACGGTTACAGCATGCCCGAGGCGGTCGAAGCGGCCGGTCTCGAAGGCCTCTTCGCCGACACCATGGCCCGGAGTGCCGAACTGCACGACGCCCTCGTGGAGCACTTCCCCAACCAGGCCGCCTATGCGGTGGCCCTGGCCTACCGCATTCGCTTCGTCATGCAGATGAACGCCCGGGAGGCAATGCACCTCATCGAGTTGCGCAGCAGCACCCAGGGCCACCCCGCCTACCGCCACGTGGCCCAGGAGATGCACCGCCTCATCGAAAACACCGCAGGACACCGCGCCATCGCCGGCATGATGTCCTTCGCCGACCGCTCCAGCGAACCCGAACTCGAACGACTCGCCGCCGAGCGCCGAGCAGCTACGCGCCGTCGCAGCGCGGTCTAGCGCCGAACAGTCCCGCGGCCGCCGGCCGCGACGTGCCGCATTTTGTGACGGCGTGTGTCTATGATCCGCCTTCGCAGGTGATCGGTGCCAGCGATGAAGCCGGAGAGACGCATGTCCGACGATGACAACTTGTTGGGCCTCGACATCGAGGAGGAGGACAGCCCCGCGTTCGATCCCGAGTTCGACGAGGACCTCGAGGACGACAGCGACGATCCTCTCGACGACGACGACGATGAACTCGAAGAGGACGAGAAGGACGCACCCCCCAAGCCCCCCGCCGCCAAGCGGCCGCCCCAGGTCGAGGGCGAATTCGACGACGAGGTGGATCCGGACAACCTCGAGGCGGATCTCAACACGATCCTGCGCGACCGCCTCGTCGCCGGCGACGACATCGAGAGCGCCGAGGAGGCGGGCGAGGTCGAGACCGGCCAGCCTGCGGAGTTGCTCGGCTCGGTGACGCCGCGCCGCGACGACGAATGGCTCTGTGAGGGATGCTTCCTGCTGGTGTCCAAGAGCCAACTCGGCAGCCGGAAGGCACCACGCTGCCCCTCCGGTGAGGAGATCTGCCCGTCGCTGGACAGGCTGGGCCCCTGAGGGTCGCCGTCGCCGCGGCCACCGCCGCCGACTGCGCTGCCCTGGCGGCCCTCGAAGGCGCCGCGCGGCAGCAAGCGGCGGATCAGCGCGGTGGCACCATGCTGATGGCAATTCGCTATCCCGAAGCCTTCGAGGCCACCGGTTTCGGCCGCCTTCTGGAAGGCGGCGCGGTGCGACTGTGGGTGGGAAGCCTCGACGGTTCCTCGATGGGATTCGCCGCGGCGCGTCTCGTTGTCCTGACCAACGGTGCCTCTCTGGTGGAGATCGATGCGCTCTACGTCCTGCCCGAGGCCCGAGGAGTCGGCTTGGGAGAGGCGCTCATGGACGAGGTACTGCTCTGGGCGGCCGAGGAGGGCGCCGCGGCTGTCGACGCCGTGGCACTTCCCGGTGACCGGGTGACGAAGAACTTCTTCGAGCGGTACGGGCTGACGGCTCGCGCTCTCCAGGTCCACCGCCGGCTGGAGCCACCCGATTCCGGGAGCGAGCGCTGATGCGCCCGGAGGTGTGCGTCGGCGCGATCGCCGTCCGGGACCGGTGCGTGCTGCTGATCCGCCGCGGGCACGGGCCGGCAGCCGGCCAGTGGTCGGTGCCGGGGGGACGGGTGGAGTGGGGTGAGACGCTCGCCGCAGCCGTGGTTCGAGAGGTTTCCGAGGAGACCGGTCTGGAAGTCCTGTGCGAGGGGTTCGCCGACTGGGTGGAACGGATCGACGATCAACACCACTACGTGATCGCCGACTTCTGGGTGACGGTGTTGGGCGATGACCCGCCACAGGCAGGCGACGACGCCACCGAGGCCCGCTGGGTACCCCTCGAGGAGCTAGACGACCTCGATCTCACCGCCGGGCTGGGGGAGTTCCTCACCCGCCTCGGCGTCTTGGACCGCCTCGCCTGAAACGTCGGAGGCTTCAACGGTCTCCGCCGGCTCCTCGGCCGGCACCGGCTCAGCAGCAACCTCCGGCTCAACGTCCTGCTCCGCCTCGGCAGCAGGCTCCGACTCAACGCCCTGCTCCGCCTCGGCTGCCTGCTCCGGCTCGGCGGCGGCCTCTTGCTCAGCGACAGGCTCCGCCTCGGCCTGCTCCGGCTCGACAACCTCTGCCGGCGCGTCGAGGTGCGCGGCGAACTGTGCACGCAGCGCAGGGAGCCGATCTTCGAAGCGGCGCACCGTACGCAGCAGCCGCTCGGAGGGCTCCGCGGGTAACTCGTCGGCCACGAGGACCAAGCGGATGGGGGATTGGGCGGCCGCCTCCAGCATCCTCACCCACAGGTCGTCCTCGGTGCCCGCGTCCAGTTGAGACTTGGCGCCCTGCTGCAGGCTCTCCGCCAGACTCTCCGGCAGCGGCGTCCCCGCTTTGGGGGGACGCTGGCTGACACGCAGAGCCGTCACCAGGCGACCCTTCCGCAGCAGCGAACCCAGATCGGCGATCCAAGCCGAGTGCTCCCGGTCGACCCGAGCCGCCAACTTGCTGCGCAACTCCTCCGCCAGGGTGCGCGCCTCCTCGTCGGGGGCGGGCTCGGGGATCCCGGCGACGACCGAGCGCAGGTCGCGCAGATCCACCTCGTCGCACACCTTGCGGGCCTCTTCGGCTCGATCCCGCCAATCCACCACCCGGAATGCTGAGAACAACTCCTCCACGACCGCGAGGCGAGCCTCGGTGGCCGCGTCGAGTCGGCCGTCCTCCTGCCCCTCGGTCGGCGAACTTTCGGCCTGCAGGGCCTGGCGCACCGCCCGGATTCCCTCGTTGGCGAGTCGGTCGGCGATGGGCCGCTCCTCGGCGGACAACGTTTCCAGCCAGGCATCACGGTGCTTGCCGGCGGCGCGCAGGCGGGGAGCGCGCTGAGGCCTGTCGCGACCTCCTCGATGACCCGATCCGTCTCTCGGGCCCCGTTGCGGCCGCCCGCCCTCGCGGCCCCGACCACCGTCGCGGCCCCGGCCACCGTCGCCATCCCTCCGCCGGCGGCCGCCGGAACGCTCGCTCCGATCGTTGGAGCCTCGCGTCAACTTCGCCGGACCCGTCACGCCCTCGGTGAACCGCTGATTTCCGAGATGCTCCACACGGGGTGCCTCGGGCCTCTCCGCCTTGGTCGGCAGCACCTGGCGCACAGCGATGCCATCGACGCTCACTTCGGCCTCCACCCGCAGGACGTCGCCCACCGCAGCGCCCGCGGGCACCAGGCCCTCCTCCAGCACACCCTTCGGCTGGCGGGCACCGGCGGCCCGCCAAGTCCAGGTGCCGTCGGGGCGCCGGCTGGTCAGCATGACCTCCAGGCGGTGTGACATGCCGTCAACGCTACCGGCGTGACCACCCAAGAGGGAACCGGGCCCGACCTTGCGGCCGGATGGCGACCCGCCGTACAGTGGTCAGCGAAATCGGGGAGTTCGAATCTTCGGGCTGAGAGGGCGAGGCAACTCGCCGACCCGCAGGACCTGATCTGGGTAATGCCAGCGGAGGGAATTCATGCGCACGATCATTCATCGTCGTTATCTTTCGATCTTGTTGGGCGCGGTTGCGCTGGCCATTCTCGTTGTGATCGGGTGCGGCGCCGACGAGGGTTCGCCGACGGCGGCAGAGCCCACAGCCGCGCCGGCGCCGGCGCCCGCATCGGAACCAGCGCCTGTCCCTGAGCCCCCGCCACCACCCGCGCCGGCACCCGAGCCCGCACCCGCGCCGGCACCGGAGCCCGCACCCGCGCCCGAACCGGGCGAGATCACGGTGGTCACGCACGACTCCTTCGCCGTCTCCGAGGGCATCATCGAGTCGTTCGAGGAGAGCACCGGGATCACGGTGAACCTGCTCACCGGCGAGGACACGGGGTCGATGCTGAGCCAGGTCATCCTCACCAAGGACAACCCCATCGCCGATGTGGTCTTCGGCATCGACAACACGTTCCTGCAACGGGCTCTGGACGAGGACCTCTTCGTCCCGTACCGCTCGCCGGCGGTCGAGACCGTCCCCGCAGAGCTTCAGCTCGATGCCCAGGATCGCGTCACACCGATCGACTACGGCGACGTCTGCGTGAACTACTGGATCGACGCCACTGACGGCCCTCCGCCGGAGACCCTCGAGGATCTGGCCGCCCCGCGCCACGCGGGATCGTTCGTGACCCAGAACCCGGAGACCTCCTCGCCCGGCCTGGCGTTCCTGCTGGCCACCGTGGCGGCGTTCGGCGTCGACGGCTGGGAGAACTACTGGGCCGGTCTGCGGGACGGGGGAGTGTCTGTGACTGCCGGCTGGAGCGAGGCGTACTTCGGGGAGTTCGTGGCCGGGGGAGGGGAGCGGGCTCTCGTGACCTCATACGCCACCAGCCCCGTCGCCGAGGTGATCTTCGCCGACCCGCCGACGGACAACCCGCCCACCGGCGTGCTGACCGACGGCTGCTTCCGCCAGATCGAGTTCGCCGGAATCCTGGCGGGCACCGAGAACCTCCCCGGGGCGCAGGCGTTCGTGGACTTCATGCTCTCGGACACCTTCCAGGAGGACATCCCGCTGAACATGTTCGTGTTCCCCGCCAGCGGCACCGCCGAGGTGCCGGAGGTCTTCGCCGCCCATGCCGTGACGGTCGATGAGCCACTCAGCCTCGACCCGGCCCTGATCGCCGCCGAGCGAGACAACTGGACACGCCGCTGGGTCGAGATCGTCCTGCGGTGACCGACCGGCGCATGCACTCCCGACTCCCGCCCCGGGCCGTTCCCCCAACAACTCACCTCCCACCAGCGACCACCCCCGCCACTCCGGCGAAGGCCGGAATCCAGAGCCTGGCGACACCCTGACCTCCGGCGCCCGGTTCTCACGCCGGCTGGCACCGACCGCCCTGGTCGCGCTGCCGGCGGCCTTCATCGGGGTCTTCTTCCTGTACCCGCTGGTCGGCGTGCTGGTCCGCAGCTTCGACGCCGGCACCCTGCTCGAGACCTGGCGCAACCCGATCACAGCCGGCGTGCTGTGGTTCACCACCTGGCAGGCACTTGCCTCCACCGGTCTCTGCCTGGTAGTGGCGCTGCCCACCGCGGCGGTCCTGGCGCGCTTGCGCTTCCGCGGCCGGCGGCTGGTGCACGCCCTCCTGGTGGTTCCGTTCGTGTTGCCGACGGTGGTGGTGGCCGCCGCCTTCCTGTCGCTCATGGACCGCTCCGGGCTCGCAGACCGCTTCCACCACACGGTCTGGGCAATCCTGGCGGCGCACGTGTTCTTCAACTACGCGATCATCGCCCGCTCGGTGGCGGCCTACTGGTCGCAGCTGGATCCTGCTCCCGAACAGGCGGCCGCGGTGCTGGGAGCGAGCCCGCTGCGGGTCTTCGGCGCGGTCACCCTGCCGCGTCTGGCGCCTGCGATAGCTGCCGTGAGTGCAATCGTATTCCTATTCAATTTCACATCCTTCGGGGTTATTCTCATTCTGGGCGGGCCGCGCCGGGCGACGCTGGACACCGAGATCTGGCGTTTCGCCGTGCAACGCCTGGAGTTCGACACTGCTGCGGCGCTGGCACTGCTGCAGTTGCTGTGCGTGCTTGTGCTCGTGGTGGGAGCAACGCTCTGGCAGCGCCGCCGGCACATTGCCGAACGTCTCCGCACCGACACCGCCCGGCGTGTGCACCGCACCGCCGACCGCGCGTTTCTGGCCGGGACGCTCGGCGTGGCCGCGGCTGTCGTGGGGTTGCCG
>JAPONU010000064.1 GCA_026713745.1 bacterium | reverse complement strand
TCCCGAGCGTGGTCCGGTCGGTCTCAGGCACGCAGATCCCGCCAGACCCAACCGGCCCCGTTCACCAGCAACTCGGGATCGCCGGTCCACAGCGTGGCGTCGTGGGCGGCGGCGGTGGCGGCGGCGAAGGCGTCCGCGTAGGCCATCGGGTGATCGGCCTTGATGCGGGCGGCTTCGAGAACCCTTCCCGCCGTCGGCACTTCGGCGGTCATGACATCCTGAAGGTCACGGACCGTCGCCCACGCGTCACCCTCGCCGGTGTGGCGCCGGATGACGTAGAAGACCTCGCCCACGTTGATCCAGCTGACGATCGGCGTCTCGCCCTCCAGCAGCCCGGCGACCGCAGATGCCGCCGGTTCGCTGTCCTCGAGGTATCGCAGGATCGCCCAGGAGTCGAGGACGACGCTCACCGCCGGGACTCGCGCCGCCCGCGGGGCGATGTGTGGGTGGGCGACGTGGCGCGGTCGAGGACGACGCTCACCGCCGGGACTCGCGCCACCGGTCGGCGTCTCGTTCGGCCTCCAGTTCCTCAACCAACCGGAGGCCGCGGAACCGGCCCCGCAACGTCTCGGCGTTACGCACCGGCCGTAGCGCCACGTGGTCGTCGCAGCCCCAGAAGCTGACCTCGTCCCCCGGCTGGATGCCGAACCGGTCGCGCAACTCCTTCGGGATCACAACCTGCCCCTTCGCCCCGACCGTGTGAGTCATACCGATCAGTATAACCATCGGCTGCCAGGCGCGACAGACGCCAACGCTCACGGGGGCAATCCACTGACATATCATGTTATATATTCTACAATCATGATCGACGTGAGGCGCTCGTCCAACTCGATGACGAACCCGTCGCTGAACTGAACCGGATCGCGGCGTCGCGGAGCACCAGAGCAGCACGACCCAGTCGGCCATGTGGTGACAATTGACTACATTATCACCATGACTGTGCTCTCGATCCGGTTCAAGCGCCCAGGTGCCTACGAACGGCTCAAGCGGGGTGCCGCCCGGCGGGCCGAGTCGATCTCCTCGGTGGGAGAGCGTCTGATCGACGAGGGCCTGCGCATGGAGGCTCACCCCGGGATCGTCTTCCGCGACGGGCCGAGCGGCCGCCGCGCCGGGTTGGCCGCCGGGCCCGACGTGTGGGAGGTCGTCGGGCTGCTGCGAGGTCTGCGGGGCAGCGTGGAGGAGCGGGTCGCCGCCGCGGCTGCCCAACTCGGCCTCACCGACGCGCAGGTCCGCACGACCAGCCGCTACTACGCCGAGTTCACAGACGAGATAGACGCTGAGATCGCACACAACGACGACATTGCCAATCGCGAGATGGCCAACTGGAAGAACGAACGCAGGCTGCTGTCGGGGTGAAGCTCCTCCTCGACAGAGTGACGCGTGCCGACCTCGACGTTCTGGACCTCGTGGAATAGACGGCGCCCGTATCGGCGGGGCGATCTTGTGACGATTGCCCGAATACCAGGCTGGTCTATTCCCGTCGAGCCCAGTCGTAGCCGTCGCGTTCGATGATCTTCACAGCCTCGGCGATGTCGGCTTCCAATGCCGTCTCGAACTCGGCCTGTAGGACTTCGATCGCGTCATGGGGACCGGAGCCAAACCAGACGTATTTCCCGTCCTCCTTGTCGTAGAAGAGTGCGGCATCCTCTGGCGTCGCGTAGTGCTCACGGAACCACTCGACCATGCTGTCGACTGTTGCTGGATCTTCGTCGGCCGCGGCGAGGGCGAACCGTGCGAGCCAGTCGAGTCGCTGGGGCTCCGGGGGGTCCGAGCGCAAGCCGTGCGCGACCTCGTTACGCAGCTTTGCGAAACCGTCCAGTTCGGCCGCCTGGTTGTCACTGAGCAGCCCGTTGATGTTGAGGTTGCGGATGAGGGGGCGGGGCGACCCGACGCGCGCGTGAGCGAGACCTCGTGCCCTGCTGCGACGGAGGAGAGCCCCCTCGATGGCTGACCAGGTCAGGATGACGGCCGCGTCGGGGGAAATGTCGGCAACTCGCCGGGCCTCCTCCACGCGGCGGAAGATGTCGGCCCGCTCGGGATCTGCGGGCGATTCCTCGGGCTCGAAGGTCACGATGTCGACACGCCATCCGTCTTCGGCCGCGACGATCTCGGCGAGACGAGAAAGTCTGTTTCGCGTTTGGTCGCTCATGTCGGCCGAGCGAACCTCCACAACAACGATCTCATCGTTTCTCCGTGCAACGGCGTCAGCGACAAAGCCTTGAAACGGCGGCGGGAGTCGCTCCTCGAGGCTGACGGTGTAGCCGTCGGCTTCGTAGGCGTC
>JAPONU010000063.1 GCA_026713745.1 bacterium | reverse complement strand
GAGGCCCGCAGCGGCGAGCGTCTCAGCAGGGGGCGCGAAGTAGTAGGCGCCCGAGACGGTCTCCGTGAAGCCCACGAGCCTGTCGTGGCGCCCGTCGCCGGTGGCGCCGAACATGGAGCCCAGCATCAGGTCGATCTTGGCTAGGTCGTCGGTGAAGGCCAGGAAGTACAGGCCCGCCTCGGTGGTGGTGCCGTACGGGACCGAGCGGCGGTAGATCTCGATCTCGTCGCCGGTGTCGTCGGTGTGCACGACGCGGCCCAGGTGCGAGTTCGCCGGCAGGTCCTCCAACTCCACGCTGTCAGCTTTGGTGCGCCCGATGACCTGCTCCTGCTCGGCGGCGGGGAGCGCGGCGAAGGCGTCCAGATCGTGCACCCAGCGCTGCGCCAGCACGTAGCTGCCGCCGGCGCCGGGTCCGGCGGCGATCACGGCCAGATCACGGGCCTCGTCGGCCGGCGGGTTCTCCGTGCCGTCGATGAAGCCCGTGAGGTCGCGGCTGTCGCGATAGACCCACGAGGGCGTCTCCCGGGCGAGGGTGCCGATGGGGTCGAAGGCACGCCGTGCGGTGAGTGCCACGTCGAAGTTGGCGTCGTGGCGGTCGCTGTGGGCCCAGAAGAAGACGTCCTCCTGGGTGGCGACGGCCCGCCGGCCGCTGCTCCCGGTGACCTCGGTGAACGGCTTCAGACCCGGCGGTGCCTCCATGCCGAGACGGCCGACCATGGCGGATCCGAATCCCACCACGAGGTGCACGTCGGCCGCGGCGGCGGCCTCCTGGGTCGTGCGGACCGCCGCCAGGCCCCGGCCAGAGGTGGCGTCGGGAGCGACGGCGAAGTGCTGGAACCAGTGGAAGCCGGTGCCCTCGACGAAGATGGCCTCCTGGGGTGTCCCCCGGCTCGCCGGCTGCGGCAGAACGGTCATGGCGATGCGGGTTTCTCAGGCGCAGGTGTCCAGCGCCGGCTCGCCGGCGAAGCGGGCCCCGATCCACTCCAGCAGGTCGTCCCGGTGGGCGTCGATGACGCCGCTGTGGTCCTCGCCGGGATACTCCAGGCGCACGGTGGGGCCCTGACCGGTTTGCGTGCAGAGTTGGCCCAGCAGGAACTGGCTGCTGATGGCGGGTATCTGCTCGTCGTCGGCGCCGTGGAGGATCAGCAGCGGCACCGGCACGGGCGCCCTGTTCACGTCGTTCTCGACGATGACCCGATCCCAGGGCGGCACGCTCAGGGGATTCTCCACCTTCAACATCTCCTCGGAGGCCAGCGGGTTGAACACCTCGAAGACGTCGTCCGTGCAGCCGGTCTCGAGGACCTCGAACAGGCCGATCGCCTCATCGTTGAAGACCTGCTGCAACTCGATCTCGTCGTACGCCTCGGCGAAGGCGGCCGAGGCCATGGCCACGTACCCCTGGAACGGCCCGCCCAGCAGGAGGGTGTAGAGCAGGGAGAACTGGGAGGGGGGAGCGCCTGACGCCACGCCCAGCAACTCCAGTTCCGGCGCGTATTCCTGCCAGTGCTGGCCGGTGTGGAGGGCGGCGTGACCGCCCTGGCTGTGGCCCCACACCACGAACTCCTCGGTGACGGAGATGCGCGGCATCCCGTCGGCGCCCAGCATGCTCCCGAGGTGCTGGGCGGCGCGCACGCTGTCCAGCACGCCCCGGGCCTCGCTGACACCCACGATGTAGGGGTGCAGGCCGGGCGTGCCGAGCCCCTCGTAGTCGGTGGCCGCGACGGCGTAGCCCTCGAGGTAGGGGCCGTCCTCGGCGATGATCTCCTCGGCGTCGTGCGAGGGGGCGCAGACGTCGGCCATGCCGGTCGTGCCGTGCGCGAACGCCACCAGCGGCCAGCCGCCGGCCGGTGGCTCGCCCGCCGGCGTGGCCACGAACCCCGACACGGCGATGTCGTCGCCGCGCAGCGATCGGGAGTGGTAGAGGACGCGGTAGCCGATGAAGTCCTCGCCCAGGTCCAACTCCTCGATGTCGATGATCTCCCCGGGGTCGCCCGGCGGCAGCGGCTGCGGCACCACCAGCGCCCCGGGAGCGTCGTAGCCGGCAGGCTCGGGCTCCGGCTCGGCGGCCTCGGGCTCCGACTCCCCGGGCTCGGTGGAGGCCGGCGGCGCATACGGATCCGCCGGCGGTTCGGGCGGCGGAGGTTCCGGCGGGGGAGAGGCCGGTGCGGGCGGTTCGGGAGCGGGGGCGGGCGGTTCCGGGGCAGGCGCCGTCGGCTCGGGCGCCGGTGCGGGCGGTTCGGGAGCGGGGGCGGGCGGTTCCGGGGCAGGCGTCGGCCGCTCGGGCGCCGGTGCGGGCGGTTCGGGAGCGGGG
>JAPONU010000062.1 GCA_026713745.1 bacterium | reverse complement strand
TCCGGTGAACGTGTCGCGCCTGCGCACGCCGCACGAACTGGTCGACGTGTTCGTGACGGCGGGCGTCGAGGCGGGCTTTCGGGCCAACGCCCACCCCCACGCACCCTGACGCGCCCCGGAGCGCGGGCCAACACCAGGGGGGGGGGGCGGGCCACCCAACAGCAAAAAAAAAAACCCCCGCGAGTGTTGGGGGTTCCCCCTGGGGGTTTCCGCCCCACGCCCTCGGCGTCGACGGCGATGTCGATCCCCAACTCGGCCAGGTGAGACCGGGGGCCGATCCCCGACAGCAGCAGCAGCTTCGGCGACATGATCGCCCCGGCCGCCAGCACCACTTCCCGCGAGGCCCGCAGCTCGCCGCCGGGGGTCACCACCCCGGCGCAGTGCTCCCCTTCCAGCAGGAGCCGGCTCACCTCGACACCGGTGCGGACCTCGAGGTTGGGACGATCCAGCACCGGCGCCAGATAAGCGCGGGCCGTGGTCTCCCGGTGCCCGGCCCGCTGGTTGGTCTGCACGGGGGCGAAGCCCTCCGGGTCGGCACCGTTGGGGTCGGCGTTGGCCCGGAAGCCCGCCTCGACGCCCGCCGTCACGAACACGTCGACCAGTTCGTGCGGCGTGCGCAGGCGCGACACGTTCACCGGACCGTCGCCGCCGCGGAACTCGTCGGGTCCTCCCTCGAAGGACTCGCTGCGACGGAAGTACCGCAGCAGCGAGTCGTAGTCCCACCCGGTCGCCCCCGCCGCCGCCCACGAGTCGTAGTCCTGACGCTGGCCCCGTATCCAGACCAGGCCGTTGATGGACGTGCCCCCGCCGAGAACCTTGCCGACCGGCCACATGTCCACCCGCCCGTCGCGGGTCGGGTCGGGTTCGGCCATCAAGCACCAGTCGGTCGCCGGGTTGCCGACCACGTTGCGCTGACCGAAGGGCATCTCCACGTCGGCGATGAGGTCACTGCCGCCCGCCTCCAGCAGCAGGACGCGGTTGGACGGATCGGCCGACAGGCGGTTCGCCAGCACGCACCCGGCGGCCCCGGCTCCGACGATCAGATAGTCACACTCCATCGGTCCCGGACTCCTTCTCCTCGGTTCGGGCGAGGATCGCCAACTCCCGTTCCCGGGCCTTGCGAGCGCGCAACCGCAGCGCCCAACCCGACAGGGCGATGGCGCCGAGCAGCGCACCACCCTCCACGACCTTCTCGATCCACTTCCCCACGCCCACCTGCTGCAGCCCCGAGATGGCCACCTCGATGGTGTAGACCGCCAGCACGGCCCCCCAGACGTTGTAGCGACCGGGGCGGATCGTGGTCGCCCCCAGGAAGGCGGCCGCGAACGCCGGGATGAGCAGCGTGAGCCCCGTGCTCGGTGTCCCGGTGCCGATGCGCCCGCCCAGCATGGCGCCGCCCGCGGCAGCGAGCAGCCCGGCCACGACGAAGGTCCCCATCACCATGCGATCGGACCGGATCCCGCTGAGCTCGGCGGCGCGACGGTTCCCACCGACGGCATACATGCGCCGCCCGGTCGGCATCCCGGCCAGCACAAACCACACGACGATGGCGATGACGCCGGCATAGACGACCGTCAGCGGGAGCCCTCCGGAGACGCCCTCGAAGATCCGCTTGCGGAACACCGTCGTCAGGGGTTCGGGCGCGCCGAGGATGGTGCGCGACGAGTAGCGCAGCGAGATCCCCTCGAGGATTGTGCCGGTCGCGAGTGTGGCGACGATGCTCGGTACCTTCAGCTTCACGACGGCCACGCCGTTCACGAGGCCGATGAACATGCCGACGGCAAGCGTGCAGATGAGCGCCAACGGTGGCGAAAACCCCTGATTGACCGCGAATCCGACAACGATGAGCTGCGCGAACGAGAGGTTCGACGCCACCGACAAGTCGAACTCACCGACGATCAAGGGCATCATTGCGGCGAAGGCCAGCAGCACCAGCACGGTCTCGCGGTCGAGGATCGCCCTGAAGTTGTTGATGGTCGCGAAACTCTCCGGGCGCAGCACCGAGAAGAGAGCCAGCTCGGCGATGAGCAGGAGGGGGATGGCGTAGCGGCCGACGTAGCCCGACAGCAGCGAGGCCATCTCGACGCTGCGGCTCCCCGCCGCCGGCTGGGCGCGGTCGCCTCCGGAGTCGGTCATCGCCAACGCGCCGTGGGTGGATCGGATCTCACCGCGCGCTCACGCCTCACGCTGCCCGGTACACGGCGCTGCTGATGGCGTCCTCGGTGAGGTCGCGCCGGGAGATCGACTCGATGAGGCGGCCGCGGTGCAGGACCGCCACCCGGTCGGCAACCTGCGCGATCTCCTCGAAGTCCGAACTGATCAGCAGGACGCTCGTCCCCTCGGCCAGCACACCCCTGATCTTGGTGTAGATCTCGGCGCGGGCGCCCACGTCGACCGCGCCCGTGGGTTCCACGAGGACAAGCAGGCGGGGCCGCTTGCGCAACCACTTGGAGATGACGACCTTCTGGGCGTTGCCGCCCGACAAGGTGGAGAGTTCGGCCTCGGGCTCGGGCGGGCGGACGTCGAACCGTTCCAGCAGCGATCGCGCCTGTCCCCTCTCGGCGCGCCCGCGGATCCGTCGCAGGGACGGCTTGTCGGGATTCATGAAGATGTTCTCGCGCAGCGTCAACTCGGTAGCAGCGCCCTCTTCGACGCGGTCAGCGGGGACGTAGGCGATGCCGGCGGCCATCGCCTCGGTGGGGTCGGCGGGCCGGAACTCCCGACCGTCCAGATCCATCGACCCGCCGGTGGCCGGCTCCAGGCCGAACAGCATCCGACCGAACGCGTGGTGCCCCGAGTCGGCCAGACCAGTGATGGCAACCATCTCGCCTTCCCGCAGCGACAGCGAGAACGGTCCGAACCCGCGGCCCTCCAACTCGCGCACCGACAGCACGTCGGTCCGCGCCGCGGCCTGCGCGCCGACCGCCACAGGCGCCACCTCACGCCCGACGATCAGGGTCACCAGCTCGGACTCCGAGAGTTCCGCGATGTCCCTGGTGGCCACCGTCCTGCCGTCGCGGATGACACTCACCCGGTCGCAGATCCCCATCACCTCGTCGATGCGATGCGTGATCAGGACGATGGCCACGCCCTCGGATCGCAGCCGGCGCAGGATCGAGAACAGGTCGCGCACGGCGCCGGCGTGCAGGCTGGCCGTCGGCTCGTCGAGAACCAGGAGCCTGGCATTCGCGGCGACCGCCCGGGCGATCGCGACCTGCGCCCGCAGCGCGATCGGCAGGTCGGCAACCTCGGTGTCCACGTCGAGATCAACACCCATGCGAGCCAGGGCACTCGCTGCCCGGGCGCGGAGTTCGGTGCGATCGATGCGGCCTGCGCGGCACGGGAACCCGGCCGTCAGCGCCACGTTCTCCGCGATTGTCAGTGCGCCCACGAGGCCGTGCTGCTGGTGGATGAAGGCGCAACCACGCCGGGCGACCGCGTCGGGGCCGAAACCGGGCGGAAGGACCTCGCCGAACAACTCCACCTCGCCGGCATCGGGGATTTCCACACCGGCGGCGATCTTGACCAGCGTGGACTTTCCGGCGCCGTTCTCTCCGAGCAGCCCGTGGATCTCCCCGGCCCAGACCTCGAAGTCGGCCTCGGCAAGCGCGACCGTACCGCCGTAGACCTTGGTCACGCCGCTGAAGCGGCCCGCGACAGGCCGGTCTCCCTGCGGGACCCGCCCTGTCGCGGTCACCTGTGCGGCCCGTTGCGGACTAGCCGATGCCCCAGAGGCCCCGGTACTCCGCACGGAAGTCAACGATGTCGGCGAACGCCTGATCCTGGGCCAGGTCGCTCGGCGCGTTGGACGCATCGAAGAGGAGCACGCCGATCCCGAGATCCAGGGCGCCGAGGAACGGCTCGCCGGTCAGCCCGCGGATGGCCTGGTCGATGCCGGCCCAAGCCAGCCATTCCAGCGACGATGCAGCCGTCAGCCAGGCGCCGCCGTTGATCACGTTGGTGAGGCCCTCGTCGTTGGGATCCTTGTGCAGGACCTTCACGTCGGAGCGGCCCGCGGTGCGCAGCGACTCGATCACGGCGGTGTCGCCCAGCGAGTACGGCATGAACAGGTACTCGACGCCGGGGTTCTGGGCGAGGATCCCGCTGATGATGCCGTCCACCGCCGCGGGATCGAACGCATCGGTGATGAGCCAGTCCTGGATGTGCAACGAGCAGCCCGCGCACTGCGCCATGATCTGCTCGATCTCATCGGCGGTGGCGGCCAGAGTCGGGAACGTGGCGTCGCGGATCATGCTCACATTGGCCGTACCGCCCGAGTCGGCGATGACCGCGAACGCCTGCAGGGCGCCCAGCAGGGGGCTGCGCAGCGAGACGTAGGCGTCATAGGCGGCCAGGGCGTCCGGGTCGGGTTCGGGGAGGTCGGCGAGGGAGATCGTGATGATTCCGGCGTCGGCGGCCAGATCGAGCCGGTCACCCACGAGTGCACCGGGCGCAGCCGCTCCCAGGATCACGTCGGGACCCTTGGCGATGGCGTTGTCGAACGCCTCGACGTAGCTCTCCGGCGTTCCAAGCCCGGCGATCGTCTCGTGCTCCCACCCCAACTCGGCGGCGACCGCGTCCACGTAGTCACTGACCGTCGAGCACGGCGGCACCGGAGCGCAGGGGATGGTGATCAGGCTGACCCCGCTGGGCGGTGCCGGCGAGGATGAAGGGCCGCCCCAGGTGGTCAAGCCCGTGACGTCCGACGGCGTGTTGCCGGTCTCCTTCAACGACGTCACCATGCCGGCGAGCGCCGCCGCGGTGACGCGCCGGGCCTCGGCCACGATCGGGTCCTCGGGCGGCGGGGCTGCCGCCGCCTCGGCGGCCTCGGCGGCCGCCGCGCGCGCCTCATCGGCTTCCTGCTGGGCCGCGGCCGCATCGGCGCGCGCCGCGTCAGCTGTGGCCTGGGCATCGGCGAGGGCCTCCTCCGCCGCAGCCACCGCCGCCTGGTTGCCCGAGGCCGTGGCCTGAGCCAACTCCGCGGCGGCCTGCGCCTCCTGGGCGGCTGCCAGGGCCACGTCCGCCGCAGCCGCGGCGTCGGAGGCCTCGCCGATCGCGGATGTTGCAGCGGCCCCCGCACCCGTGGCCGCGCTCATTGCGGCGTCGATGTCCGCGGAAGCGCCGTCGTCGGCACCCCCGCAGGCCGCGGCCGCCAGAGCGACTGCAACGAACAGCCCGACAAGCTTGAACGAACGATACCGACGCATGATCTTCCCCTTGTTCGGTCCCACCGGAACGTCGGGCCGGAGACGCTCGCCCCGGCCACACAGGCTGTGGACACTAGCACGAGCCACAGGTTCGCCGGGAGCCGCTGCTAGCGTCAGCAACCGTGCTTCCCCTGCTCTACGTGGTGCGTATGGACGTCGAGGACGGCTACCTCGGCGAGTTCGTGAAGTGGTACGACACGCGCCACGGCCCGGACCTCATCGCCGCCGGATTCCACAGTTGCAACGCCTATCACTCGGTCGTCGGCGGGCCGCTCATCTGCAACGTCTACGAGGTGCCCAACGTGGCGATCTTCTCCTCCGACGCCTACAACGACGTCCGCCGGGACGATCAGCAGTTGATGAACGAGGTACTGCACAAGATCAGCAACCACTCCAACACGACCTACTCCCAGGTGCTGACCGCGGGCGTCCCCGAGTCCGCCCTGCAACCGGCGGACCGCCCGGCGCGCCGCGGAGCGGTGACGTCGCCGGTGGTGTCCACGCTGCGGCTCGACATCGCCGACGGCGCCGAGGAGCGGTTCCTGTCCTGGTACCGCGATGTCGAGGCCCCGCGCCAGGCCGGCGGCCCGGGGTTCATTGCGGGGCGCGTCGCGCGCCAGCACGGCAAGCACCCGCTGTTCCCGTCGTCACAGCCGGAGTGGATCATCCTCACGGAGTGGGCGACCGTCACCGAGGCCGCCGGCGACGGCGACCCCGGCACCGTGGTCGCCCGGTACGGCGACGCGCTCGGGCCGGACGTCTCGAACCTGGCGTACAACGTCGCCGCCCTCAGCGCCACGTTGCTCAACGCCACGAACTGGACGGTCTGAGGCATCCGGCCCGCTGGGAATCGGCAATGAGGTTCAGCATCGCCCCCGCCGTCCAGAGACTCGAGGGCGGCGAGCGCCGTCTCGACATCGACGGGTTCCTCGCCGAGTGCCGCACCGCCGAGGCTGCCGGGTGGTACGGCGCCTACACCGGCGAGAAGCACTCGGGCGACACCACCTACACCACAAGCCCGATGCTGCTCTGCGCACTCGGGCTGGCGGCTACCCGGCAGATGCTGTTCGGCACGTGCGTCACCGTCCTGCCGGTGCATCATCCCGTGACGGTTGCCGAGGACGCCTCGGTGCTCGACGCCGTCTTCCCCGGACGCTTCCGTCTCACCACCGGCGTCGGCTACTTCAGCGGTGACTTCGAACCGTTCGGTGTGGCGCTCGACGAGCGCAAGACACGTATGGACGTCGGCATGGAGGTCATCGAGGCGTTCCGGTCGGGCCGCCTGGTTGAGGTCCCCGACCCCTGGCAGGGCACCGTGCCGCGACGAGACTCCGCACTCGGCGAGGACAACCTGGAGGTGTTCATCGGCGCTTGGAGCGTTCCCGGAGTTCGCAGAGCGGCGCGCATGGCCGACGGATGGATCACCGATCCCATCCGCAGCGGGCGCTGGATCAGCCACCTGGCGGACGTGTACCGCTCCGAGTGTGAAGCCGCCGGCAAGGAGCCCCGCATCGTGCTCTTCCGGGAGGCGTGGATGGACGAGACCGACGAGGCGGCACGCGCCACCTACGGTCCGCACGTGCTCGGCTACTCGCGGGTGTACTTCGAGCGTGGCAACGCCTACGACGAGCGCTTCGATCCCTGGCTGGCGGACGTGGCCGGCCCCGCCGACCTGCAACTCAGCCACGTCCTCCCCGACCGGGTGCTGTGCGGATCCACCGACACCTGGCTGGCGCAACTCGAGGAATGGCAGGAGACACTGAACCCCGAGGAGATGCTCCTGCGCCTGCGCCACTTCCAGGGGCCGTCGCTGGAGGCCACACTGGACGTCATCGATTCCATCGGCAGCGCCGTGATCCCCCGCATGCAGCCACAGCCATGAGCATCCGACGTTGGGACGTGCCCGTCGCCCGGCGCGCCGACGGCCAACCCTGGAACCTTCGCTTCGTCGAGGTCACCGGCTCGCGCCCCGGACCGACCACCGCCTTCGTGTCGGGCATCTTCGGGGACAAGCCGTTGGGCGTCATGGCGCTGTGGGGATTGTTGCAGCGACTCGAGTCCTCGACCGACCTTGCCGGCACCGTGGTGCTCTGTCCCGCGGCGAATCCCCCGGCGCTGGAGGTGGGGACCCGCGTCAGCCCTGACCACCTCTATCTCAACAGGGTCTTTCCCGGTTCCCCTCAAGGCTTTCTCACGAACCAGGTGGCTGCTGCCCTCATCAGTGAATTGACCGAGCGAACCGACTGCGTCGTGGATCTGCACTCGGGGACACCGACCATGGCTCTCTGGTATTCCTACGACTATGGGGATCCCGAATTCACGGCGTCGTTCGGCTATACCCCGGTCGTCTGCAATTTCGGCCAACCCGGGCAGCTCTGCAAAGCCGTCGCCGACGCCGGAGGAACCGCTGCCCTCGTCGAGTTCGGCGGCGGCGCGCTCGGCGATCCCACCGTCGGCGTGGAGGGCTGCCTCAACGTGCTCCGCCACCGGGGGCAACTCGCCGGCAGATCCACCGGCCCGCGCACCGTCCCGCTCATCGAGGGCGACGTGCACCTGTACATGCCATCGCAGGTGGGCGTTCTGACTTCGCGCTACGCGACCGGACATGTCGGACATCCCATCGAGCCGGGACCTGTTGCCCAACTCGACTGCCCTGCCACCGGCGAGCGGCTCGAGGACTTCACCATCGAACGCGAGGGCGGGTTGTTGATGCTCGCCAACGCGTCGCCCACCATGATCGGCCCCGGGGACTTCGGATCGGCGGTGGCCTTCCCGGCGGGCGAGATCCCCGTGCCGAACACCTGAACAGGCC
>JAPONU010000061.1 GCA_026713745.1 bacterium | reverse complement strand
TTCCCCGTGTCCGGCGAGGATTTCCCCGTGCTCGGCGAGACTTTCTCCGTGTTCGGCGAGTGTGCCGAGGACGCGATCGTTGAGCGTGTCCTTGATCTCGGCCACGTCGGCCTCCAGGCGATCAAGGCGTTCGTCAGCGCTGCGAGTCATGAGTTGGTCGCTCATGCCTGGTCCTTGTCGTCCTGCGGCGGGAGCGTGAGAACCCGGTCGGTGACGCGTTCGAGTTCCCCCGACGCCACGACCGGTTCATCGGGTGTGATCCGATCCCTGGGATCGCGCATGAGCAACCTCCCTCCAACCCACGACCATAGCACTATCACAGTTGGTGCCATCGTTGTGGTGTCGTCTTACAGCGTGCCCGAGTCATCGCGAATCCCCAGGTCAGGGACCGTTTAGCGAGACGTCTGCACTTTCCGTTCGCATCACAGTATAACACTGTATCAGTGAATATCAATATATTTCCGTTACCACCTCAGGGAAGCGCGGAAGGGTGCCGGTGGACCGTCCCGGGGCACAACCCGACCCCGCGACGATGTTGACGTATCGTTGTGGCTTCGACCGAGGGATGTGCAGATGAACCGACCCAGGCCCCGGGGCGCATGAGCGAGACACCGACGAACGGATCGGACCCGCAGCCCGTCGTGCGGCTGCGCGAGATCCACAAGTCGTTCGGTTCCAACCACGTCCTCAAGGGCATCGACCTGACCGTGCACAAGGGCGAGCACGTCGTCATCTTCGGACCCTCGGGGTCGGGAAAATCCACCCTGCTCCGCACAACCAACCTGCTCGAGACTCCCGACTCGGGCTCGGTGTGGTTCGAGGGCAAGGAATACGGCCCCGGTCTCGACGATGAGGATCACCCCAAGGGCAAGGCCCGGATACTCCGCCAGGAGATCGGCATGGTCTTCCAGCAGTTCAACCTGTTCCCCCACATCACTGCCCTGGAGAATGTGGCCCTGGCCCTCCGCCGGGTGAAGCGGATACCACGGCCCGACGCCGAGATGCGCGCCGCCACCTATCTGGACAGGGTGGGCCTGCTCGACAAGCTCGGCGCCTACCCCACCCAGCTCTCGGGCGGCCAGCAGCAGCGGGTGGCGATCGCCCGGTCGCTGGTGATGGAGCCCAAGGTGATGCTGTTCGACGAGCCCACCTCGGCGCTGGACCCCGAGTTGGTGGGCGAGGTGCTCGCCGTGATGCGCAGGCTGGCCTCCTCGGGCATGACCATGGTTGTCGTGACCCACGAGATGGGCTTCGGCGAGGAGGTCGGCGACCAGAACATCTTCATGGACGACGGGTTCGTGGTGGAGCAGGGCGGCCGTGACATCTACAAGAATGCCCAGGAGCCGCGCACCAAGGAATTCCTGAGGTCGATCCTGTGATGGGTGCTTCGCTGAACGGCGTCCTGGCCCAGGCCAGGTTCCGGCCGGAGTTCATCTGGGACAACCGGGACATCTTCCTGGACGGCGTGTGGCTGACGGTGCGGATCGCTCTGGTGGCTTTCGCCTTCGCGACCGTGCTCGGGCTGGCGGTGGCGCTGCTGCGCATGTCCAAGTCGTGGATCGTCAAGCCGATCATGGCCGCCTACGTGAACGTCTTCCGGGCGATTCCCCTGCTGGTGTTCGTGCTGTTCGTCTACTACGGGGTCGCCATCCACTTCGGCTTCTCGACCACCGCCATCCAGGCCGGGGTTCTTGCCCTCACGCTGCAGTACTCGGCGTGGCTGGGCGAGATCTTCCGCAGCGGCATCCAGGCCGTGGCGGACGGGCAGCGGCAGGCCGCCATGTCGGTGGGCATGAGCCGCCCCCAGACGTTCGTCCGGGTGGTGATGCCCCAGGCCACGCGCATCGTGACCCCGCCGACGGGCAACATGTTCATCGGCATGATCAAGGATTCGTCGCTGGTCTACATCATCGGCGTGCCCGAGCTGCTACGGGTCAGCAACCTGCTGGCCAACCGCACCTTCCGCTACTTCGAGGTGTACCTGGGCACGGTGATCGTGTACCTCATCCTCACGACCGCGGTGTACTTCCTGTTCAAGTACTTCGAGCAGCGGTTCCAGCTCGTCGACGTGCTCACATCGAAGGTGCGCTCCCCGTTCGCCAAGCGCCGCAGCGCCCAGCTGCGGCGGCTCCAGGAAACGGTGACGGCGAACCGCGACACCGAGGCGTCGATTCGGCTCACCACCGAGTAGCCTTTCACCGATCCGATCGACCGTTGGGTAGAGGCGCGGGCAGCCCCTGCGTTTACGCATTCGCCGGGCGCCGATCGACGAACAACACCCAAGCTAAGGGAGGCTGGAGTGAAAAGAATGATCAAGTGGTTGGTGCCGGTGCTGGCGTTGGCGCTGATTGCCGCAGCATGTGGCGGCGACGACGGCGACACCGCGGCGCCCGACACGGACGCGGCCCCGACGACCGAGGCTGCCACCCCGGCGCCTTCCGACGACGGTGAAGCTGCCGCCCCGGCAGCCCCCGCGGAGGAAGAGGTCACGCTGACCCAGGGCGAGTCCGGCTCGGCCGCCCAGACCGTGGTGAGCGGGAACCTGCTGGACGAGATCAAGGACCGTGGGACCCTCAAGG
>JAPONU010000060.1 GCA_026713745.1 bacterium | reverse complement strand
GGGTCTGCGTGTCTGATGCGGTTTCGTTCACGGCAGGTCCGTCTTCGTTGACAGCAGTCGGTTGCTTCTCGCACGGCGTGGGGACGAGGCGAGACCTTAGCGAGTCACATGTCGAGTAGCACATCTGGAAAACTGTACATGGGTATATTCTCATGAGAGCCGTGTTGCCGCCCCGGGCGTTCGCTTTGACCGTCGCAGCGACCGCTGGGGCGGCAACCGGCGTCCTCGCGCCAAGCTGCGCGAGTGCTACCCGGAACCCGGAGTCGAGCCCTGCGCCGCTTCCTTCGGCCGCTCCCGGCTCGCGGCGCCCGGACCGGCTGCACGACCGAGTGCTGGAGTCCGGGGTCGGTGCGCTCGAGAGTCGCGGGCAGCGGCTGTGTCGATGCGCGTCCGGATCGCGCAGCCGCGTCCGGAACACAGCACGTTCAGCTCGACGGTTGCTGTGGCCCTCGGGCCCGGCGCAGGCCCGAGGAGTGTCGGCGCAGGTTGGATGCGCCGGAACGTCGCTCGGTTAGGGAACGGCCATCCGGTAGCCGACGCCGGGCTCGGTGAAGATGTAGACGGGGCTTCGGGCGTTGTCGCCGAGCTTGCGGCGCAGGTCCTTGACGATGGTTCGGACGCGCTGGGCGTCGCCGGAGAGTCCCTCGCCCCAGACTCGTTCCAGCAGCTGGTCGTAGGTGAGGACCCGCCCGGCGTTGGTCGATAGTTCGAGGAGCAGTCCGAACTCGGTCGGGGTGAGCTTCAGTGGGCGATCCGCGACGGTGACGCTGCGGTCCAGGTAGTTGATGGTGAGGTCTTCGACCAGGTAGGGGACGGTCTGGTGGGAGGCGGTCTGCCGGCGGAGTGCCGCGCTGATCCTGGCGAGCAGCTCAGTGGGTGAGAACGGCTTGACGATGTAGTCCGCGGCTCCCATCTCGAAGGCACGGGCGATGTGTTGGTCGCCGCCGCGACCCGACAGGATGATCACCGGCACGTCCAGAATGCTGGGGATGCGTTTCAGCAGCTCGAAGCCGTCGGCGTCGGGCAGGACGAGGTCGAGGAGAACCAGGTCGGGTCTCTCCGCCTCGAGGAGTTGGCCCACGTCGTTCGGGTTGCTGGTGAGGATCGGCGTGTACCCGGCGCCGGCGAGCGTGTGGCGCACGTACCGCAGCGTCTGGAGGTCGTCGTCGATGACGAGGATGCGTTCCAGCCGGCTCGCTGCCCGCTGCGATCCCGGGGATGCGGCGTCGGGTTGGGTCGCTGAACTCGCCGCGCCCCCGGCGACGGGAATCGTGAAGACGATGCGCGTGCCGTGGCCGTGGCCGTCGCTCTCGGCCCAGATGCGGCCCCCGTGCGCCTCCACGATGCCCCGGCAGATCACCAGGCCGAAGCCGAATCCGCCGATCTGGTGTTCCCCGGAGTCGGCTTCGTAGCGGGAGAACTTGCTGAACAGGCGCGGTAGACGCTCCTCGGCAATCCCGATGCCCTCGTCGACCACGGTTATCGCCACGTGCAGGTCCTCGGGCACCGCCGTGACCCTGATCGTGGACCACTCGTGCGAGTACTTCGACGCGTTGGAGAGGAGATTGCGCAGCACCTGGACGATGCGCTTCCCGTCGGCTGCGACCCGCGGCAGGTTGGGCGCCAGGTCGACCTCGAGACTGTTGCGATGGCGGGTGCTCACGAACACGTCCCTCGCCTGTTCCAGCACCGTCGCGAGATCTGTCGGCTCCGCCGCCACCGAGAGACTTCCGGCCTCGATCCGCGTCAGATCCAAGAGGTTGTTGATCAGGTCCCGCATCTGATCGGCCTGTTCCTCGATGATCCGGAAGAACTGGCGCACCTCGGCGGGATCCAGCGGAACCGAGGCGCCCCGCACGGTCGCCGCCGAGCCCTTGATCGCCGTCAGAGGCGCCCGCAGTTCGTGGCTCACCATGCCGAGAAACTCCGCGCGCAGGCGTTCCATCTCTTCCAGCGGCGTCATGTCCTGGACGGTCGCCACGACCGAAACGATCTCACCCTCCTCGGAGCGGATCGGCGTGGCGTTGACGAGTGTCGTCACCGAATTCCCGTCCGGGAGCGCGAAGACGATCTCCTCAGCGCGCACCGTCTCGCCGTTGCGGATGACCCGGTCCATCGGAAGCTCGTCGCGGGGAATCTCCCGCCCGTCGATGCGCCGGAACCTCGTCGTGTCCAGGAGTCGACCGAGAGCGCCGTCCTGTGCCCCGCCGCCGAGGATCCGGCGCGCCTCCCGATTGAACCTCACCAGGTCGCCTGACTGCGCGTCGAACACGAGCACCCCCACCGGCGAGGTGTTGATCACGGCCTCCAGATCGGCCTTGGCCCGCTGCTCGTCCCCGTAGCGGCGCGCATTGGCGATGGCCATCGCCGCTTGCGTGGCGAACATCTCGAGGGTGTCCTCGTCCTCCTGGGTGAATTCCAGGCCACCGTCCTTCCCCCCGATGTAGATGTTGCCGATGTGCCTGTCGCGGTCACGGATCCGCGCCCCCAGGAAGGTGGCGGGCAGGTAACCGTCGGGAAAACCCACAGACCGTGTGTGGGACGCGAGGTCCGCGGTCCGGAACGGCCCCTCGAACGACGTCAGGTAGTCGAACAGCGCCAGCCCGCCGGGAAGATCCTCCACGATCACCCGCGTCTGCTCGGCCGTCATACCGGAGACGAGCAGGTCCTGTAGTTGCCCCTCGTCGTCGATAGTCGTGATCGCGCCGTATTGCGCGTCCGCCAGTGACTGCGCACTGGACACGATCCCCTGCAGGACCGTGTCCAGATCGAGGTCCTCGCTGATCCGCAGGCCGGCCTCGTTGAGCCCCGCCAGACGCACCCGCAGCGTCTTGTTCTCCGCCCTCAGGCGATCGTCTTCTCTCACAACATCATCCTGCTGAGCAACTGTCACACGGCCGACACGACTCGCGGTCACCGATCACGACAAGCATACCGACGCGGTCTCGCCGGTGGAGCGAACGGCATCCTTGATTTCTCGGGTACGGCGTCCGCCTCGCCGCGGTCGTCGGGGACCGGGCCGGGCTGGACTTCCCGAGACGCAGGCGGTGCTGCCGCTGCTGCGCACGTCGCCGCGGTCGTCGGGGACCGGGCCGGGCTGGACTGCTGAGGCTCGTCGGGACCCGGTGAGCCGGGCCGGGTGCCCAGTTTCGGGCCTACCGGGACCGGACCGTCACCCGGAAGGACTGCAAGGCCACTCCCCACGGGCTCCTGGCGCGCACTGTCACCGTCGTCACGCCCGTCGCCAGACCGGTCAGCGACAACCGGGAACCGGTCATCGTCGCCGACGCGAGGTTGGGATTGCCGGCGAGGGCCGCGTACGAATCGACGGCGCCTGTGAAGGAGCTTGACACGTCGAAGGTCCGGGGCGGATCGTCGACGTAGACCACCCTGTCGGGCAACAGCGAGGCCGGCTTCGGCGCCGCTCCCGTTCGGGATGATGCTCACCACGGAGTCGGTCTGCGCCTGTGCCGGGCCTGTGCCGACCAGCAGCGCGCCCAGCAGCGCGCCCAGCAGCGCGAGAGCCGCCATGATCCCTCTGACGGGGGTGCGCGGGCCACCACCGCGCCCGCGTTGGCGGATCATGCCGGCCATTCGATGATCAACAGGATGCCGAGCCGGCACCGCGAGGTCTGCGTGCGGTGTCCGTCTTCGTTCATCGCAATCGGCTGCCCTTGGCCAGGGCGGGGCGAGGTGTCGGAACAGCTACGTGGGAGGCGGCGAAGCGTCTTGTTGAAATGTTGAGGATTACATGTGGATACTTCGTCATATCGTAAGAACGTGCGCGGGTAGGTGGTTGGGTGGGGTCCGCCAGCGGTCGCGCCGGTCGTTGGGTTTGGCGCGGATCAACAGCGCTCTGGCGTTGCTGACGTTGCGCTCCGGGAAACGCGTCGCGCCGGTCGTTGGGTTTGGCGCGGATCAACAGCGCTCTGGCGTTGCTGACGTTGCGCTCCGGGAAACGCGTCGCGCCGGTCGTTGGGTTTGGCGCGGATCGACGGGGTGATGGCGAGGGCGGGTTGGGCGAGTCGGCGCTGGGGGC
>JAPONU010000059.1 GCA_026713745.1 bacterium | reverse complement strand
GTGCGGTCCCCGACCGAGACCTCGGTGCTGCCGGTCGCTGCTGTGGCCGCGGCGGCGACGACCTCCTCGGTGAGGGTCATCATGTCGGTGTAGTCGGCGTAGGCCTCGTAGAGCTCCAGCATGGTGAACTCGGGGCTGTGGCGGGGCGAGAGGCCCTCGTTGCGGAA
This sequence comes from bacterium, assembly GCA_026713745.1. Lineage (GTDB taxonomy): Bacteria > Actinomycetota > Acidimicrobiia > Acidimicrobiales > CATQHL01 > VXNF01. Next base: position 12,604 of record JAPONU010000059.1, on the reverse strand, counting down.
GATCCGGCCGAGTTCGAAGACCCGGGTGAGGCCGCCGACGATGAGGCGCTTCAGGTACAGCTCGGGGGCGATCCGCAGGTAGAAGTCGCAGCCCAGGGAGTTGTGGTGCGTCACGAAGGGTCGTGCGGCGGCGCCGCCGGCGACGGGGTGCAGCATCGGCGTCTCGACCTCTATGAACCCCCGCCGGGCCAACTCGGCCCTGATGGCCGCCACCATGGCGCTGCGGATCTCGAAGGCGCGCCGGGTCGCCGGCGTGACCCACAGGTCGACGTAGCGCTGCCGGTAGCGGGTGTCGACGTCGGCGATGCCGTGCCACTTGTCGGGGAAGGGACGGCGGGCCTCGGCCAGCAGCCGCCAGTCCTCCACCTTCACCGACAACTCGCCCCGGCGGGTCTTCATCACCTCACCGGTGGCACCCACCCAGTCCCCGATGGACAGCGCGCAGAAGTCGTCGTAGTCGGGCGTGACGGCGGCAGGGGCGAACAGCTGGATGCGGCCGCTGGCGTCGTCCAGCGTGCCGAAGCAGAGCCTGCCCTGCACGCGGCGCAGCATGAGCCGCCCTGCCACCGTTGCCCGGACGCCCGTTTCCGAGCCGGCCGCCAGGTCACCGTGGGCGCCGTGCAGCGCCGCCGCCGTGGCGGTCGGTTCGAAGCGGTAGGGGATGTCCCTGCGGTCGGTCACGAGCGTGCCTCTGGCTGATATGGGCGGCTTCCAGGTGGTCCGTAGCCACTCCCGTGCTCGGAAGGTTACGCATCCGCCGGCCGAGCGGCACTGGATTCCGGCGTTCGCCGGAATGACGAATCAGGTTGGGACGGTGGCGCCGAGGTTGTCGATCAGGCGGGCGGCGCCGAGATGCGCCGCCACCAGCAGCCGCAGCTCGCCCGCCAGCGGCTCCCGTGGCGCCAGCGTGGCGGCATCGACGACGCAGGCGTAGTCCACCGGGCCGACCAGCGGCTCGGTGGCCAGGACCTCGGCCATCGCCGCCTCGACCGCCGCGGTGCGCCGCTCGCCCGCTTCGATCAGCGCCGCTCCGGCGCGCAGCGTCCCGTGCAGCACCGCCGCCGCGGCCCGCTCGGCGGCGCCGAGGTAGGCGTTGCGACTCGACAGGGCCAGGCCGTCGGGCTCGCGCACGGTGGGACAGCCCACCACCTCGACCGGAAGCGACAGGTCGGCCGCCAGGCGACTCACCACGGCCAGCTGCTGCCAGTCCTTCTCGCCGAAATAGGCGCGGCAGGCGCCGATGATGGCGAACAGCTTCGCCACCACGACCCCCACCCCGCCGAGGTGTCCGGGCCGGCGTGCGCCCTCCAGGCGTGCCGACAGCTCCCCGAAGTCCAGGGAGAGGACCGGCGGCTGGGGGTACATCTCGGCGACGCTGGGAGCGAACACCGCTGCGGCGCCCTCGACCGCACAACGGCGCACGTCGTCGTCGAAGCCCCGGGGATAGGCGTCGAGGTCCTCCCCGGCGCCGAATTGCAGCGGGTTGACGAAGATCGACACGACCGTCACGCCGGTCTCGGCCACCGATCGCCGGAGCAGGCTGAGGTGCCCGTCGTGCAGCGCACCCATGGTCGGCACCAGACCGACCGTCTCGCCGCGGGCGCGGGCCGCCTCGCAGAACGCCCGTGCGGCGCCCACCGTGTGAAGCAGGCCGATGTCGCTCAACGGCCGGCTCAGGCGCCGCCCAGCTCGCCGGCGCGGTGCACACCCTCGGCGCTGTCGAGGGTCCAACCGGGCGCCAGGTCGGGGGCCAGATCGCCGAGGGGAACCATGACGAAGCCACGCTCGCTCATGCGGGGGTGGGGGACGGTGAGGTCGGGCTCGTCGACGGTCTCACCCTCGACCCACAGCACGTCCACGTCCAGGGTGCGCGGCCCCCAGCGGACGCGCCGCCGGCGCCCGGCGGCGGCCTCGGCCCCCAGCGCGACCTTCAGAAGCTCACGGGCCGAACTCTCGGTCCGTAGCTCCACCACGACGTTGAGATACGGGCCCTGGGTGGGACCGCCCACGGGGTCGGTCTCGTACACCGGCGAGACTGCCACCACGTCGTCGAGGGCGGCAACGGCCGCCGCCAGCAGGGCTCGCCGGTCGCCCAGATTGGATCCCAGAGCCAGGAAGGCGCGCTTCACCGATCCACGACCCGCCACGCGGGCGTCGCCGGCGGCTCTTCGATTGCGGTGCCTCCGCCGCTGGAGGCGCCGGGGGTGCCGGGGTCGTCGCCGGTCGGGGCATCGCCGCGCGTGATGCCGGCGCGGGCGATGCCCAGCACGGTCTCGCGCCCCCGCTGGCCGACGGGTCGGCGCAACAACCGCTCGGTGGCATGCAGGGCCGACGGCACGTCGCTGTAGCGGCCCATCCACAACCAGTACCCGGCCAGGAATCCGGCGAGTACGTCGCCAACGCGCTCGTGGTGCACCAGCAGGCACTCCCCCGCCTCGACACGCCGTGTGATCTCCTCATACGCGACCAGCACCGGAGCCACACCCGGAGAGTCGCCGAGAGGTAGGTGGAGGTAGGCCATCTCGTGTTCGTCGTAGCTGTGGAGGTTGTGCGGGCCCGACAGAAGCGACACGACGCACGAGAACTCGTTGCGGCGGATCCAGATGATCTCCTCGGTGCGTCGCACCGCCCGGTGGTTGGGGCCGTAGCCGCCGGGTCGCTCGCAGATGGCGAGCCGGCCCTTCAGGACCCAGACGAGGTTCCGGGGTTCGATGCCGTCGGCCCAGCGCCCCCTCATGGCGTCCCCACCGGCTCCTTGGCGCCAACGATCCGGGCGGCCTGCACGGTGGCGGCCACGTGCTGGGTGCGGAGCACCGCTGCTCCGGCCAGCATCGCCCAGACCGCCACGACCAGCGCCCCTTCCAGGCGTTCGGAGTGGTGATCACCGGGTGAGCCGGCCGCCGGGAGGGCGCGGGCGTCGGCGGCAGCGTGCAGCTCGTCGATGAGGCGACCGTCGCCGGTCCCCACCACGAGCGGCCGGCCGAGTGCCGCCAGGCTCCCCAACCGGCCCAGCAGATCCAGGTCCTCCTCGCCGGCGCGCCCGCAGCCGATGCCGGCGTCGAGGTAGATCTCCCCGAGCCCGGCGGCGCTCGCCCGGTCGACCTCGGCTCGAAGGGACTCGAGCGCCTCGGCCAGGATCAGGCTGCCGGCGCCCCGGTCGGCGGGCTCGCGGGGCTCGCCGGCCGGCGGCGCCGCGGCTGCTGCGTGCACGGCAACCCAGCCGGCAGCGGTCCCGGCCGCCACGGCGATGAGGCCTTCCCGGGCAGCCTCGGCCGCCGACGGATCGGGAGCCGTGCCGCCGGGCGCCGACGGAGACATCGAGCGGTCGCAGATGAGCGTGGCGCCTGCGGCGGCGCCGGCGGCGGCCAGCTCCGGCGAGCCGGTTGCGACGGCCACCCGCACGTCACCGGCGAGGGCCCCGACGAGATCCGTCACCTGTTGGGCCTGCCGGGCCTCGGTGGCCCGAGGCGTCGCCGTCCGGTGCCCGGCATGACACGGTGTGCAGGCGATCTCGACGATGTCCGCCCCTCCGGCAATCATGCGGCGGCCTCGGTCCACCGCGGCGCGCCTCAAGGATCGGTCGCTGTCGGCGAATGCATCGGGCGCCGGGCGGAGCACGCCCATGACCTTCGTCTCCATGCTCGGACCGGATCCGTCTCGGCTTCTCCTCGATCCGCAGGCTACCGGCGGATGCCCGCCGGTCGGTCCGCCCGACTAGTCCGGCGCGGCGGCGCCCTCGTCGTAGATGCAGATGTAGGGCAGGTTGCGGTAGCGCTCGGCGAAGTCCAACCCGTAGCCGATCACGAACTCGGGCGGGACCTCGAAGCCCACGTAGCGCAGCTCGGCCGCACTCGGGCGGCTGCCCTCGCGCACCAGCAGGGCACACACCTGCAGCGACGCCGGCGCACGGGCCAGCAGCAGGTCGCGCAGGTACGCCAACGTGAGACCGCTGTCCACGATGTCCTCCACCAGCAGCACGTCTCGACCGGCCAGGTCGACGTCGAGGTCCTTCAGGATGCGCACGACGCCGCTGGTCTTCGTGGAGGCGCCGTAGGAGGACACGGCCATGAAGTCCAACTCCACGGGCAGGTCGATCCGGCGGATGAGGTCGCTCATGAACATGAACGCCCCCTTCAGAACCCCCACCAAGAGCGGGCGGCGCCCGGCGTAGTCGGCGGTGATCTCGGTGCCGAGTTCGACGATCCTGGCCTGCAGGGCGTCGGCGGCGATGAGTTCTTGCCCCGGCGGGGAACTCAGCCCGTTGCCCGAGGAGTCGTCGGGTTGCGGTGCGGCGCTCATGGCGGGTCAGTCTGGCAGACGGCGGGGAGGGCTCGCAGTCGCCTCCAGGTGCAGGCGTTGCGCGCTCCGGCGCCCCCGCCGGCCGCCGCCGACGTCGGCTGCCCGGGCCTCGCCCAGCGCCACCGCCAGGGCCCGGTCCACCGCCGCCAGGTCGGGGGGATGCCGGTCGCCGGTGGGTGTGACGCCGCGGCCTCCGGTGATCCACCTTCGCAACGCCCAGCGGGCCAGCGCCCGGGGCGCCGCCGCCAGGGCCGCGCAGTCGCGGGGATCCAGGCCGGCGACCGCGGCGTCGAGAGCCTCGGTGGTCTCGCGGGCCAGGTCGGCGTGGCGGCACAGCAGAGGCGTGACGTCCCTCTCGAAGACCTCCTCCAGCAGCGGCAGCACGTCGTGGCGCACACGGTTGCGGCGGATCGCCGGATCGAGGTTCGACTCGTCGAGCACCGGCACGAGTCCCGCCAGCCGGCAGACCTCCACCGTGTCGGCTCGCCGCAGGCTCAGCAGGGGGCGGCGCCGGGTGGGCCACATGGCCGCCACGCCGGCCGGCCCGGCGCCTCGCAGCAGGTTCAGCAGGACGGTCTCGGCTTGGTCGTCGGCAGTGTGGCCGACCAGGGCGCCGGGGGGCAGTGCGCCGTAGCGGGCGCTGCGGGCCCTCGCCTCCAGGTTGGGGCCCGGCGTCACCGCCACCGTCTCGCACCCGAAGCCGGCACCGGCGGCGGTAGCGGCGGCGGCCACGGTGCGGGCATCGTCGGCCGAGTTCGGGCGGATGCCGTGATCCACATAGACCGCGGTGACCTCCAGACCAGCGGCGGTGGCCAGCACCAGCAGCGCCAGGGAGTCGGCACCGCCGGAGACGGCACAGGTCACCGCCGCGGGAGGCGGAGGGAAGTTGCAGCGCCGCAGGTACGGCTCGAAGGCGCCCGCGGCGATGGCGGCGCGCAGAGGTGTCAGGCCGCCGCGCGGGCGTTCATCCGCTCGATCCACAGCTTCGGGGACTTGATCTCGTCCATGCTGGGAAGGCAGTCCGGCGCCTCCCAGGCCCGCTCCACGAACGCCGCCCCCTCCACGCGCTCGACCGCGGCGATGAAGGCCTCACCCGCCTGGTACTGGTACAGCTTCGCCTCGATGCCCACGAGGCGCTGCAGCAGCTTGTTCAGCCCGCGGGCCGAGGAGCGCCGGGCTCGCAGCACCCTGCCGAACCGGTCCGACTCCGTCAGGCGGTCCGCCCCGGCGCGGTCCATGGTCACGTCGCCGTGACCCTCCAGCAGACTCATCATCCCCGACAGCTTGTCGAGGGTGCTCCGCTGGGACTCCGGCGCCAGCAGCGCCGTCAGCCCGCCCTGGCGTAGGGGATCCTCGCCGCTGCGGCGGGCCTCCATGAGACGGCGGGCGGCGTCCATCATGCGGCCGGGATCGGGGTCCACCACGTCGAGCGCCTCGTCCACGAGGCCCAGGAAGTGCCGGCGCAGCCAACCGATGCCCATGAACTGTGCCCGGTGCGTGCACTCGTGAAGGGCCAGCCACAGGCGAAACTCCCCGGCGGGGAAGCCGTGGCGGCGCTCCAGGACGGCGATGTTGGGCCCCACGTAGTACACCATGTCCTGGTCGTCGGGCTTGTCGTCCTCGATGATCAGCAGGTCGTACTGGCCGAGCACACGGGTGGACATCCACCCCAGCAGCGCGCCCACCTCGGCGCCGCTCACCATGCGGGTGATCTCACCCATGGGCCCCGACCCGTCACCGTTGTGGGCCATGCGGTCGGTGAGGGGACGCAGCAGCCGCTGGAACGACGCCACGTTGGCGCGGATCCACGATTGACGGTCCACCACCATCGCCCGTGCCTTGCTCGCCACCTCGAGGCCGGTGGCCTCTGCGACGAGGCGCTCAGCCTGCTCGGTGGCCTCTTCGAAGTCCCGGCCGATGGAGCGGACCACCGGCGATCCGAGGTCGGGTTGGGTGCCGCGCTCGGCCACCCGGAACGCCACCCGGCGGGCCAGATCCCAGTCGACGGCTTGGCTCACGGCGTGTCCTGATCAGCGGGGCGACTACTCGGGGGGCCCGGGCGGCGCCGCCGGGGGCGCCCCGGCGGGGCCCCGGCAGGGCGGCTCACTCGGACGCCCGCTCCTTGCCCCGCGGCGGGTAGCGCTGACCGTGCACCACCTTGAAGTAGCCCGCGATCGTGGCGATGATCGCCAGGACCGTGAGAGCCACAAGCAGGGGTGCGATCCACCAGTGCCAGACAACCGCCATGAGGGCCACGGCAACATCCTAGAGGTCGGTGACGTCGATGTTGCTGAGGTCGATGCGTTGGAGGGTCTCGGAGATGCGGATGCGCAGCGACTCGGGAGCCTGCTCCCGGCAGTGCAGCGCCACGAGGCTCTGCACGTTCAACTGCATGTCGAAGGTGGCGATGCAGGGAGCGCAGTTCTCCAGTGCGCGGCGCAGGGCGGCGATGCGCCCGGCGTCGGGGATGCCCTCGGTGGCCTGCATGATCTGCTGCGCGGCGAGCGGGCATGCCCCGGGTGTGCCGGAGCACTCGGCGAGCGGCCCGAATGGGTCGGGGGGCGGGAATTCGTTCATCTGTGCGCTCCGGGGGCGACGGCCGTAACCGGGGAGTCGTCGGCGACGAGCCCGCGGGCCTCGCCGTAGGTCTGCAACGCCTCGCGGAGCCGCTTTCTTCCCCGATGCAGGCGGCTCATGACCGTCCCGATGGGCACGTCGAGGATCTCGGCGATCTCCTTGTAGGCGAAGCCCTCCACGTCAGCGAGCAGCACGGCCACGCGGTAGCCCTCCGGCAGCGACTCGATGGCGTCGCGCACCTCGGCGGAGGTGACGCCGTCGAGCAGTTCGTCCTCGGCGCTGCGGGACAGCCGGGCGCTGTCGGCACCCCCGAGACCCTTGTACAGGTAGAGGCTGTCGGTGTCGCCGAGGCCCACCTCGTCGGGGCGCCGCTTGCGGCGGCGGTACTCGTTGATGAACAGGTTCGTGAGGATCCGGAACAGCCAGGCCCGCAGGTTGGTGCCCTCGGTGAATCCGTCGAAGCCCTTGTAGGCCCGCAGGTAGGCCTCCTGCACCAGGTCCTCGGCGGCGGCATCGTTGCGCGTCATGCGCCGGGCAGCACCGTAGAGCTGGTCCATGTAGGGCATCGCCAACTCGGCGAATCGAGCCCGATCAGCCACGCCACCAGCCTAGAAGCCGCCAAGCACCCTCAATCACCGCCCGCCGCCACACGGCACCTCAAGCCGGGACGGTGTGCAGGGACGTGTGCCGGGCGATGGTGTCGAAGTCGCGATCGCGGTGCAGCACCGGCACCGCGAGGCGGATGGCGACGGCCGCGATCAGTGCATCCATTTGCGAGCGCAACGTCTCGCCGTGCCGGCGGAGTTCCCGGTAGATCCTGGCGGCATCGAGCCAATCGAGTCGCGGGGTGAGACCCTCGACGTGCTGTGCGACCAGCAGCCGCTGCAGGGAGGCGACGGAGTCACGCTGGGCGCCGGCCATGACCTCCAGCAGGATCGGGTCGATCACGACGACCTCCCGCCCGGCTATGGCGTCGCGCAGGCGCCGGGCCTGGGCTGATTCGGTTGCTCTGAGGAACTCGATCCACGCCGACGTGTCAGCCAGCAGCACCGCTGCCCCAGTCGTCGAATCGGTTGGCCCGCATGGCGTCGAGATCGCCCTCCCAGCCGGCGCCCTCCATGGCGAGTTGCTCTTCGACGCTCATCAGTCCACCCCCGAGCAGGCGCTCCAAGGCCAGGTGCACCGCTTGACGCTTGGTCTGCAACCCGAAGGTGTGCATGACGCGCCCGATGAGGTCGTCGTCGATATCGATGTTGGTCCGGCTCATGGTGCGAATTTACACCATGAGGTGTATATATGTGTGCAGCGCCGGCAGTTAACGGCAGTCGCCGCGACCCTCTCACAGGGCGACGTAGCGGGAATCTCCACGGGCCACGCCGTCAATGTGAACGACGCTGGCTATGAACAATGAGACGATCGACGGGCGGCACCTGCCGGCCGCGCTCTTCGGGATCGCCACACGGCAACCCGAATCGGGTGCGGAGCCAGACCCGGCAGGCACCTATGCGCGGGTTACGAATCGGCTGAGTGCGCTCACCGGCGTCGGAGTGCGACGGGTGCTCGTGGACACCGACGACATGCGGGAGTTGATAACGCTGAAGCTCGAGGAACCCGACGGTGCCGAACTCCCCGCCCGCTCACTGTCGGAAGGCACGCTCCGGTTCTTGGCTCTCGCCGTGCTCTCGGAGGACCCCGACGCTCGGGGGATCATATGCATGGAGGAGCCAGAGAACGGGATGCACCCGGCCAATCTCGGGGCCATGGTCGCTCTGCTCCGTGACCTCGCCTTCGATCCGTTCGACGAGACCGGCGAGGACAATCCCTTCCGGCAGGTGATCGCCAACACGCACTCGCCGTCGCTGGTACAACTCCTCAAGCCGGAGGAATTGCTGTTCGCCTCGGCCGACTTCGCTCCTCGCGGGAACGGCGAGATCGCCCGGGCGCTCCGGCTCGCTCCGCTCCGGGGCACCTGGCGCGATGGGCGCCTTGATGAGCCTCCGGTTACGAAGGCCGACATCCTTCCCTACCTGACCAGCCCGGTCGGCACACAACTCTCGCTCGACTCTCGCCCCGCATGATCCGCCGGGCGATCTTTCTCGCCGACGGATCAGGTAGCCATCAACGTCCGAGCCACGCTGATTCCTCGAGGTACCCAAGGAAGGAAGGCTCGGGTGGTGGTGGCCGGCGAATATCCCCCCTTGAGCCCGAGCGGGGAATCGAACCCCGGACCTATTCATTACGAATGAATCGCTCTGCCGACTGAGCTACTCGGGCGCCGACACCGCCGGGACACAATCCCCGACGAATGTCACGCCACAGGCTAACGGGATGCCGCCGAGGGGGGTCGCGCCGTGCACGTTGAGCCCGCACATGGTCTGACCGGTAAACTAGCCATATGAGTAGACAAGTGACCGCAACTCAGGCGAAAGCTCAGATCCTGGCGCTGCTCGATGACGTCGCTGCGGGCGACGAGATCGAGATCACCAAGCATGGTCGCACCGTTGCCCGGCTCGTGCCCGCCACGGGACCCGGGGCGCTGCGTGGACGATTCGCCGGCGTCGCCCGCAGCGTCGAGAACGATGACCTGCTGTTCACCACTGGCGCCGAGTGGGGCTTCGATTGACCACACTGCTCGTCGACACACACGTCCTTCAGTGGTGGACCGCCGAGCCCGAGCGGCTTAGTTCCCCGGCACTCGAGGCGCTCGATGGCGCCGACGAGCTAGCCGTGGCAGCCATCAGTTGGTACGAACTCGCCTGGCTCGCCCGGCACGGCCGGATCACCGTCGATCTGCCCATCCGCACCTGGCTCAGCGGCCTTGCCGGCTCTGTCCGCACAGTCGCGTTGAGTCCGGCAATCGCGGCTACCGCCGTCTCCCTACCCGAGACCTTCCCCAGCGATCCAGCCGACCGACTCATCTACGCCACTGCAATCGAGAACGGCTGGCACCTCGTCACGAAGGATTCCCCGCTCAGGCGCCACAGAGCATCACCGGCGGTCCCCACGATCTGGTAGCGAGTCGCCGGTCCGACTTGGGAACCGGGACGCGCGACGCCCAGCACTGTCTCCCGGTCGCGATCAACACCTGAGTTCCAGAGTCGGGATCCCACAAGCGGCCGCTTCAGGTCTCAGACACCGGCACCACGACTTCGATACTCCAAGTGGCGTGCTCGGCGTTCGGATCTCCTCGAGCCAGCTCGTGTAGCGGCCCAGGAGGGTGGAGGCGTTGCCCCACCGAGCCGGCCGGCAACGAGAGGTCGGGCGTCGGGCACCAAAGAGGCTCGCGAAGCTCGCCCGGCTAGTCGTGTGCGCCGTGGCCGCGGATGCTGTCGACGAGCCGCCAGACCCCGGAACTGGGATTCGAGCCGGGCGGGCTAACGCCCAGGTGCCTCGTATCCAGTTGCCGCGCTCGCCGCTTGGCGTCCTCGTAGCCGTCGGTGAGCCGCTGTCTTGCCGACTCGGGGATCGACTTGCCATCGAGCAGGCCGAGTTCGCGTGCGCGTCGTTGGATCTCGTGGCGATGAACATAAGCCTCTCGATTCTCAACGTGGAGCACCATCCACAACTCGAAGCAGGGGTTAGAAACCGCAACCTGAATGCCCGAGTCACGAGCTTCGGCGATAGCGCTGTTGACGTCGGGATGGGCGTTGACATCGAACACGCACCAGATCTCGTCGAAGTCACGGTCTCTCGAACGCGCAAGCTCGCGGGCGCGTCGGACGAGGGTCAGCGGGGCACACCCGGCTGAGCCCCGGTCGACGCGCAGATCGATGGTCCGCCTGTGCTCTCTCGCCCACTCGATGAGGTAGCCCGGTTCGGTCACCGCTCCTTCCGGGAGCACGCGGATGATGCGGCGAGTTGCTAGAGCGTGCTGCCGGGGACGGGAGGTTCGTCGGATCGAGCGGGTCATACTCCGGCCGCGTGGGCAAGCTGTTCGAATCCTGCAGGATTGATGATCGGTGCGCCGCCGTAGCGCCCTTGCATGTAACGGCGAGAAATTGCCTCGTCGTGGCGCGGCCGGAAGTCGGAGAGCGGGTAGAGGGTGGTGGCACCGTCGGACTGCTTCTCGGTGATCCAGACCTGGTCCCGGCCGAGCGTGCGCTCTGAACTGTCCCCCAGCAGAGTCACGTCGTGCGCGTTGAAGATCAGTTGCGCCGCATTGGGGTTCCGCCGCGGTCGCTGGAAGAGTTCGACAATCTCCTCCACAAGGCGAGGGTGCAGGCTTGCATCCAACTCGTCGACGAGTAGCACACTGCCCTGCGCGAGAGCATCCAGTACCGGGCCAATGAATCCAACCCAGACGAGAGTCCCCAGCGACTCGTCGAGGTGCGAAAGCTCAACGTCGCCGTGTGGGCCGCTGTGGATCAACCGGATGGAGTCATCAAGCGGACGATCGTCGTCGCTCGTAATATTGGAACTCTCTTTGCCGCCGCTCCAGACCGATCTGACCCTGCTGGCGAGTTCCTGGAACTCCGGATCGACCGGATCCCGGACGGCATCAACGATTCCGAGGTCCGCTGCTCGCAGCAGAGCGACGACGTGTTTGCGGGTCTGCTGCTTTTCCAGCAGTTCGACGGTCCGGAGGAAATGCCGCTCGCGATCGGCGCGCTCGTTGAAATGGAGGTTGTTCCGGAACCAGGCGAACAGCGGCGCGAGCGGCTTGTAGTTGGCAGCGCCCGCGATGGATAGGAGGGGAACCTGGGGGCGGACGAACGGTTGCAGGGTCCGGCCGCTGGACCGGAACGTGGCACCGTAGAGGATGTCATCGGTGGCTGCGTCGCCATCCTCGGCAACGATGCGCTCGCGACGGAACACCAGCGCTTGCCGCCCGTGGGGGTAGTGGTACGCGTACTCTCTCGCAACGAAAACGGGGTTGACTTCAAGGCCGTACTGCCAGCGGACACCGTGGATGATCAGATCGATCTCGTACCGCGTCGGGCGCACGAAGTGTCTCCATGATTGGATGTCGTCTTCCGTCCATTGCCCGGGAGAGGGCAGGGGTACGAGTCCGAAGGGATGACGCCGGATCTCAAGGGCTCCGCTGCTCTCGGATGACCCGCCCGGCGGTCGGAACGATTCGAGCACGAGGGTGCGCAGGTCGGCCATGGCTCTGAGGAGGGTGGATTTGCCGGAGGCGTTGGGGCCGAAGATTCCGGCGGCCGGCAGGACCTGGACCGGCTGGCCCGCCGTGGGCAGAGTGCGGACGATCGACTTCGGAGTGAGCCGGCCGGCGAGGAGCGACAGGTGTACCTCGTCGCGGTAGGAGCGGGCGTTCTCGGCTGTGAAGGACAGCAGGGCGCTCAGGGGTCTGTCGGTCTGTTCGTCAGTCATAAGCAGATTCTAGTGAGAAAGTCACGCAACATACGCAACATGGGGTAACAATAGCCATATCGCGTAGCTTTCTGCTGTCAGCCCGAGAGGGGCCTAGCCGCCGGTAGATCGGGATTGGAGATGGCGATCCGGTTGGCCGGTGCCGCAGGAGCGAGGCTCGGGCGGAGACGAGGAGCCACTTGGGGCACCCGCCGGTGGCCGGATCCACGCGCAGATGCGAGAGGACCGGGATCAGTCCGGGGCGAGGTGGGGCCAGGGGTTGGTGGCTTCCAGTTGGGCTGCGACCCCGAGGAGCAGGTCCTCGCGGCCGTAGGCGGCGGCTAGTTGGGCGCCGACGGGGAGGCCGGCGGCGGTGTGGCCCATGGGGATCGAGATGGCGGGCTGGCCGGTGAGGTTG
>JAPONU010000058.1 GCA_026713745.1 bacterium | reverse complement strand
TGCGACTGATGTGCTCGTGGAGGAAGATCCGCGCCGGGATCACGGTGAAGGCGGGTGAGAGCGAGGTGATCGGTCCGACGATCGACAACAGGCCCAGGGAGAGGGCCTCGATCAACAGTGTGTGCGCCACGAGCAGCAGCAGCCCGGCCGCCGCCACCGGCACGAGCGTGCTGCGCTTGGGCGCCCGGAGGCGGGGAGAGCCGGCCCGTCGCCAGACCACACCGAGGGCGAGCAGGCTGAGGGTCCCGCCGGCGGCGCGCACGACCAGCAGGGGTGCCACGCCCGCCTCGCCACCGATCTCGCCGATCGTGGTCTGGAACGTGGCGAATGAGGCTCCGGCAACGACAGAGAGGGCCAACTCCGCTCCGAGGCCGATCCGCCGCGGCGCGCCCCCCGGCACCGAGGAGACATGGGGTGCAGGAGGCGGCCGCGAGATAGCGATCACGGCCACGATCGCCAACCCCACCCCGGCCACGGCCAGATCGGACGGGCGCTCGCCGCGCACCAGACCCACCCCGAACGTGAACACCGCCACCGCCGCAGCGGTCACCGGCGCCATCACTGACATGCGACCCCAGGAGAGCCCCGCGTACATGCACCCGGCGCCGAAGGACAGAGCCGCGCCGCCGATCGCCGCCAGCACCGTCACGCGCAGGCTCCCGAGTGGTTGCGACGTCACCAGCAGGTAGATGCCGATGATGGCGGCCCCGATGAACTGGATCCCGGTGATGGCCCGCAACGGCCCGGTGCGCCGGCCGGCTGTCCCCCCGACGAAGTCGGAGAACCCCAGGCCGGCGGCCACCCCGACGCCGAGAAGGACTTCCATTCAGCGATGGCGTCGTGGGGCGCTGGGGGACATCAGGCGAGGCTAGTCCGGTCGTAGCGCTACCTTCGGCGGCGATGGACCTCCGGGCGACCCCCGCGATCGCCCTCGGCGGGATGGCCGGGGCCGCGCTGCGCTGGTGGGTGCACGACCTCTGGCCCGGCGCCTCGACCTCGTGGGCGACGTTGATCGTGAACGTCGCCGGCAGCGCGGTTCTGGGTTGGTTGCTGGCGGCGGACGCCGGCCGCAGCGTCTTCGCCAGGGCCGCCGGAGCAGGCTTCTGCGGCAGCTTCACCACGTTCTCGGCGTTCAGCCTGATCACCGCCGAGCACCTCAAGTCGGGCCAACCCGGCACGGGCCTGGGTTATGTCGCGATCTCGCTGGCCGCGGCGATCGCCGCGGCCACCGCAGCGGGCTTGGTGCGGCGCCGGTTGCGTCGGGTGTTCGCGTGACGGCCGTCGGGTTCCTGGCCGCCGCCGGGGCCGCCACCCTCCTGCGAGTGGCGGCATCGGCGCGCCTCAACCGTGAGGCGTTCCCGTTCGGCACGCTGGCGGTCAACGTGATCGGCTCGTTCGCCCTGGGGCTGCTCGCCGGCGCCGGCGAGGCGACGACGGTGGTCGTGGCGAGCGGTGCCCTCGGCTCTCTCACGACGTTCTCCACCTTGGCGGTCGAGACCACCGAGTTGTGGCGCCGGAACCGCCCGCGGGCGGTGGGCTACGCGGCCGCCTCGCTGGCCGGCGGGGCGGCGGCGGCTTACCTCGGCATCCTGGCGGTCACCTGAGCGGTCAGCGGCTAGCCGAGCGCCAGCAGCACCAACCCGGCGATGATGACGGCCATGCCGGCCACTTGGAGACGGCTGACGTGCTCACGCAGGAAAATGCGTGCCCCGAGCACGGTGAAGGCGGGCGTCAGAGCGGTGATCGGGCCCACGACCGAGAGGAATCCCCGGTCCAGGGCCTCGATCAGCAACGCGTGGGACACGATCAGCAGTGCTCCCGCCGCAGCCACCAGCAGGATCGCTCGTCGCTGCGGGCCCGGGGCCGCCTCGGCGGGGGGCCTCCTGCGGATCACGGCGAGGGCGGCGAGCCCCAGAACGCCGCCCACGCTGCGCACGATGAGGAGCGGCGCCGGGCCGTCCCCCACCCCGATCTCCAGCAGCACGATCTGGAAGGCCACGAAGCCGCCGCCGGCGCACACCGACAGCGCCAACTCGCCGTGGAGCCCCAGCCTCCGTTCGGAGTCTCTGCGGTCGAACGGGCGGGGTGTCCGGACGGGGCGGGAGACCATCACGACCGCCGGGATGATGAGGATCGCGCCGGCGACGGCCAGCTGCGAGGGGCGCTCGCCGCGCAGCAACCCGACGGTGAAGGTCAACCCGGCAATCGTCGCGAAGGAGACCGGCGACAAGATCGCCACGCGACCCCAGGACAGCCCTGCGTAGAAGCAGAGCGCGCTGAACGTCATGATCGCGCCCGCTGCCAACGACAGGAGCATCTCGCGCGCACCTCCGAGCGACTGCATCGTGGCGAGCAGGTAGATGCCGATCAGCGCGGCACCGGTGAGGTGGACCCCCGTGGTGGTGCGTAGCGGGCCCAGGCGCCGGCCGGCCACCCCGCCGGTCACGTCGGCGATCCCCAGACTCACCGCCACGGCCAGCCCGAGGAGAACGTCCAATACTCACCCGGCCCGTTGGGCCGACCAAGGGTGCATCGGGCGAGACTACTCAGCGCCGGATGCGGCGGCCGGACAGCTTCAACCCAGTCCGATGAGCACCAACCCGGCGGCGGCGAGACCGAACCCCACGAGCTGGCCGCGGTTCATGCGGTCATGCAGGATCAGCCGTGCCCACAGCACCGTCGCCGCCGGGAAGAGCGCGGCAACCGGGGCCACGAGGCTCACGAGCCCCTGGCGGAACGCCTCGATAAGCAGGCAGGTCCCCAGCGTGTCGAGCAGCGCGTAGCCCGCCAGCAGGCGGGCATTCCCGGCGGTGAGCGGTGCCGGGCGCCCGTCGGTCCGGAGCCGCCAGAGGACGAACGCGCCGGCCAGGACGCCGGCGGTCAGGCGCCCGGAGGCCACCGGCCACATTCCGGCGTCCTCGCTGGCGGCAGCGAAGAAGATCTGTGTGGCGCCCAGCGTCAGGCCGGCCCCGGTGGCCAGGATCATCTCCTGGCCACGGCTGGCGATGGTGTTGCGGGCGTGGGCCTGCGGGGTACCCACGTCCGTCTCGTGATGCTCGGCGACGCGGGCGATCAGCACGACGGCCGCGATCGCGAGGACCACTCCAACCACAGCGACGGCCCCCGGGCGCTCGCCGACTATGAACCCGTAGACCACGCCCACTGTGGCTCCGAGGGCCGCGGTGGTGGGTGCCACCACCGACATGCGTCCGACCGCCAGTCCCTGCACCAGGCAGACGATGCCCACCACCAGCCCGAAGCCGGCGAAGACCCCCAGCACGAGATCCCATGCCGGCGGGAGGGTCCGGTCGCTGGCGGCGATGTAGATCCCCAGCGGGGCGAGGCCCCACAGTTGCGAGTACGTCACGACCACCGACGTGCGCATGCGGCGTGCCACGATCCCGCTGAGGAAGTCCGCCGAGCCGATGCTGGCGGCGACG
Source organism: bacterium (assembly GCA_026713745.1). Lineage (GTDB taxonomy): Bacteria > Actinomycetota > Acidimicrobiia > Acidimicrobiales > CATQHL01 > VXNF01. The sequence goes on along the minus strand of JAPONU010000058.1, from coordinate 2,110 downwards.
AGGACGCCGAGCAGGAAGGCCAAGGTGACTCTGGTGCGGCTGCGGAAGGGTCAGCGGCGCCCGGAAGGTCTCGCCGGCTCAGGCGTCAGGGGAGGGAGGGCGGTAGAACACCGCAAGCAGCAGGGTGGCGGCCCCGAGGCCACCTCCGGCGCTGATGGCGAGCCCCACCCAGCCGTCGAGCACGTCGGCGATTCCGATGACGGCGTCCACCGATATATCACCCGGCCCCGCCATGGCGACCGCAACGGCCACCGTGGCGAGGACGGCGGTGTATTCCCAGCCGTCGTTCATGACGAAGAACCCTTTGCTCCGGTGCGCCACCCAGAACGCCACCGCCATCAGCCCGACGAAGCCGCCGGCTGCCGGCGCCGTCAAGATCCCGGCGGCCAGCGCCAGACCGGCACCGATCTCGCCGCCGGCCGCCAGGGTGGCGTGGCGCCGGCCGGGCCTCATGCCGATGCTGTCGAACCAGCGCGCGGTGCCCGCAATGCGCCCGCCGCCGAAGAACTTGTTGTAACCGTGGGCGGCTAGCGTCAGACCGACCACGACCCGCAAGAGCAGCAGTGCCCAATCGCCTACTTCCACTGCCCTCCCGTCGAGCCACGCCGGACGCTGTGCGCACGGGGGATTCCCTGCGCCCGAGCCGCTCCCCGTGCGGTCGCCGATCTTAGTGCGGCGACCCCTGCGTCCCGGTCGGCCGGCGGGACATCTCCGGGCCCGGTGACGTGCACGAGGCGCTGATCGTTCAGGTGGGGCGCACCCCGTTCGGCGCCCGCCACGGTCGCTTCGCCCGGCGCCACCCCGCTGAACTGCTCGGTGGGGCGTTCGCCGCCGTGCTGGCGGAGAGCGGCGCGGACCCCGAGGCGGTCGACGAGGTACTGGTGGGGTGCGCGACACCCGTGGGAGCGCAGGCGGGCAATCTGGCAGGTGCCGCGGCCCGTGCGTCCGGATGTTCAAAGGGAGCCCCGGCCTCGGTGGTGAGCACGCGGGACACGTCCTCTCTGACGGCCCTGATTCGGGCGGTCGACGCGGTGCGGTCGGGCCGCTGCGGGGTGGTGTTGGTGGGCGGGGTGGAGTTGATGAGCACGGTCCCCGCCGGCGCCGACATGAGTCATCGGGGTTTCGGTCTTCCCCTGCCGCCGACCCAGGGCGAGGCACTCCCGCCCCCGGGTCCCGCGGCGGAGCAGTGGGCGCAGCGCCACGGTGTGGGCAGGGACCGGCTGGAATCCTTGGCGCAACGCAGCCGCCGGCGCGCCCGGGAGGCGCAGACGGCCGGGCGACTGGCGGCCGAACTGCTGCCCCCGACCCGCGGTGTGTCGCAAACCGCAGCCGGCGACGAGTTGCTTGGTGCCGGCGAGACGGAGGCTCGGGGGCTCGCCGAGGGTCTCTACAGCGGTGGCGGTCTCCTGACCGCGGCCACCGTGGCCCCCATGGCCGACGGCGCTGCGGCGGCCGTCGTGGCATCGCCGTCGGCGGCGCGCCGGCTGGGTCTCGAACCCGTCGCCAGGGTGGTTGCCGAAGCGGCGGTCGGGGGTGACCCCGGCGCGGGTTGCGGATCGTCGCCGTCAGCGGCGCGGCGCGCCCTGGCGATCGCCGGCGTCACCGCGGGCGACGTGCGCCGTGTCGAACTCGCCGAGCTGTTCGCCACCGGGATCGCGCATTGGGAGAGCAGCTGCCCCGACTTGGCCGAGGCCCTGAACCCTGACGGCGGCTCCCTGGCGCTGGGCCACCCGCAGGGCGCCACAGGGCTGGGACTACTGGCGCGGTTGGAGCGGGGGCTGGCGTCACTGGGAGGCGGTGCCAACGGCCTGGCGGCCTGTGACGCTGTCGACGGGCACGGCGTGGCCGTACTGTTGGAGACATGAGCGCCGCCGCCGACCTACCTGCCGCAGTCGACCTCGTGGCCGTCGGGATCGTGCTGGCGAGTGCCGTGGGGACGGTGCTGAAGGCGCTCGCAGCCGCCCTCGGGGGCTTGGCGATCCTCTGGGTGGGAATCGTGATCCTCCGGATACTGGCGCAACCGCAGCCCGAACCTCCGCCGCCGGGTGAGTTGCGCAAGGTGCGCCTCACCTACCGCTGCACCTTGTGCGGGACCGAGGTCCGCATGACG
>JAPONU010000057.1 GCA_026713745.1 bacterium | reverse complement strand
CGGCCGAGGCGCCGGCGAGCGGTTCGGAGGCGGCGGCCGTGAGCAGGTCGAACGCCAGGTAGAGATCCACCATTCCCGCGGTGGCCTTGTTGGAGGCGATCGGCTCGGTGGCGCTTATGCGCACGTCACTCACCACCGGCCCCGCCTTCTGCGACAGGCCGGTCTGGTCCAGACCTTGCACGTGTCGTCCGCTGAGCAGGGCCGCTGTTCCCAGCAACTGCGAGGCGGTCACGACGCCGGTTCCGCCGATCCCCGCCATCCGCACGGTCATGTTCGGAGGTACCGAGGCCGGCGGCTCTGCGATGTCCTCGGGTGGCTGGGGGTGGACCCGCACTGCGGAGGCCATCGCAGCCTGCTTGCGGGCCATGCGGCGTTGCCGGCCGGCGCGGGCGGGGCGCACCGTGGCGAACGAGGGGCAGTCGCCGTCGATGCACGAGTAGTCGAAGTTGCAGGTCGTCTGATCGATCTTCGTCTTGCGGCCGTAGGGCGTGCTGATCGGCTGCACGGACAGGCAGTTGCTGACGTCGCCGCAGTCGCCGCAGCCCTCGCAGACCCGCTCGTTGATAAGCACGCGGGTCTTGGGCGTGGGCCGTTGCCCGCGGCGCCGCGCCCGTCGCAGTTCCGCGGCGCAGAACTGGTCGTGGATCAGGACGGTCACGCCTTCGACGGTGCGCAGGCGCTCCTGCGCCTCGATCAGGCGCTTCCGGTCCCACACCTCCACTCCGGTCGGCATGGTGACGCCCTTGTAACGACCGAGGTCCTCGGTGGTGACGAGCACCTGTCGCACACCCTGGGCCAGCAGGATTCGAGCCATCTCCGGGACGCCCACGATGCCGGTGGGGTCTTGACCGCCGGTCATTGCGACCGCGCCGTTGTACAGGAGCTTGAACGTGATGTTCACCCCGGCCGCCACGGCGAATTGGATGCCCAGTTGCCCCGAGTGGGCAAAGGTGCCGTCGCCGAGGTTCTGGATGGAGTGCTCCCGCTCGGTGAACGGTGACATGCCCACCCAGGTGGCACCCTCGGCGCCCATCGAGCACACCGAACTCCACTGGCCCACACGCTCGGGCTCCATCAGCGAGACCATGCCGTGGCAGCCGATGCCGACGCCGACGAGCGAGTCCTCCGGGACGCGCGTACTGGAATTGTGCGGGCACCCCGAGCAGAAGTAGGGGGTCCTGCGGGCGCTCACCGACAGGGAACTCCTTCGGCGCGGTAGCACGGGTGGTTGCCTCAACCGGTCGCTGCTGAGGTGTGTCGAGAGGCGCCGGTGCAGCGGTCCGGTGAGTTCGTCGGCGTCGAGGCCCGCGTGCCGCCCCAGGAATGGCTCTCCCCGGTCGTCGCGCTTGCCCACCACGACGGGCCGGTCGGCCAGCGCGTAGAGGGCGTCCTTGACGAACAGCTCCAGGTACGGGTCCTTTTCCTCGAGGACGATGATCTCGGTCAGGCCGCCGGCGAAGCTGCGCACGAATCCCGGGTCAACCGGGTAGGGAAGCGAGAACTTGGCCAGGCGGATGCCGGCGCCGGCGATGTCGGAGATCCCGGCCAAACCGAGTAGCCGCAGCGCTTCGAGCATCTCGATGTAGCAGTTGCCCGAGGCGATGATTCCGACCCGCGCCGGGCCGTCGGGGGTTGTGAGCCGGTTGAGTCCGTTGCGGGCCCCGTAGCTTCGGGCCAACTCGAGGCGGGTCTCGACGAGGTCCTGCTCGATGGTGGTGGTGTACGGGGGCATGAGATTGCCGTCCGGCTGATGTTGGTACGGCTCGGGTGGGCCGCCGTGGCCGGGCAGCACTGGCAGGCGGTACGGCGTGCCGCTGAGGCCGGCCACGGTGCTCCAGCCGTCCCCGCGCAGGTCCACCGATCCGGTTCCGTCGGCCACCGCTGCCACGATCCGCATAGCGGTCACCACCCCGCACGACCGGGAGAGCGCGATGGCATGTCTCCCCAGGTCCAGAGTTTCCTGCGGGTCGCCGGGAACCAGGAAGGGAATGCGCAGCGATACGAGGGTGCCGTCGGAGGAACTGCCCACTGTCGAGGACTTGGCATAGGGGTCGTCGCCGACGAGCATCACGGCGCCGCCGAGCGGTGACGTCCCGGTCAGCACGGCGTGGCGCATGGCGTCACAGGCCCTGTCCAAGCCGGGGGCCTTGCCGTACCACATGCCCAGGACACCGTCCCGAAGCCGGTCGTTGAACCCGCTGACGAGTTGGCTGCCCATCACCGCGGCGGTCGCCAGTTCCTCGTTGAGCCCGGGCTGGTGGACCAGTTGCAGTCCGGTGGACTCGGCCAGGTCCGCCACGCGGGTGGCTTCGGCGTCGAAGATCGCGAGCGGCGAGCCCGGGTAGCCGCAGACGAACGCGGCGGTGTTGTGGCCTGCAGCGCGGTCCCGGCGCAACTGCTCGATCGGCAGCCGGGCCAGGATCTGCACGCCCGAGGCGAAGACCCTGCCCTCGTCGCGCAGGTACCGGTCGTCGAGTCGGTAGTCCGAGGTGCTTACGTTCGGATCACCGGACACGGCAGGCTTCATCGTGAGTCCCCGATGAGTGCAGGCTACCGCGGGGGTACCGGTGTGTCCCGCGCGGAGCGCTGCGGCCCGCGGCGGGTCGGTGTGCCGACTGTCGCAAGCGGTTGGCGCCGGCTCCGCGCCGACTCCGCGCCGACTCCGCGTAACATTGCGCTGCGTGAGCGTGGATCCCGAGGTTGCCGACGAACTCGTCGCGACCATCGCAGCCTGGGTGGATCGGGAGGTCGTCCCGGCGGCGAGTGAACTCGAGCAAGCCGACGAGTTCCCGGAGGCGATGTTCGCCCAGATGTGCGACTTCGGTCTGTTCGGCGCCAATATCGACCCGGAGTACGGAGGTCTCGGGCTCGACGCTTTGACGTACGCCCGCATCGTGGAGGAATTGGCTCGGGGCTGGATGTCCCTTGCCGGCATCTTGAACTCGCACAAGCTGGCCGTGGCGATGATCAGCCGTTCCGGCACCGCGGAGCAGCGGCGGCGATTCCTGCCTCGCATGGTGGACGGCTCGCTGCGGGCCTGCTTCTCGCTGTCGGAGCCCGACGCCGGCAGCGACGCCCAGAACATCCGCTGCCGGGCGACCCCCGATGGCGACGAGTGGATCGTCAACGGCACGAAGATGTGGGTCACCAACGGCATGCGCGCCGGCGTGGTGATGTTGCTGGCCCGTACACCCGACGACCGGATCACGTGCTTCATCGTGGAGAAGACCCCCGGTCCATCCGACGGGGGACTGACGATCAGCCGCAAGATCGACAAGCTGGGCTACAAGGGCGTGGAGACCGTGGAGATGTCCTATGTGAATCACCGCGTCCCCGACGCCAACATGCTCGGCGGCTCCGAGGGTCTCGGCAACGGTCTGCGCTACGCGCTCACCGCCCTCGAGCTGGGCAGGGTGAATATTGCGGCCCGAGCCGTGGGCGTGGGGCAGGCGGCCTACGACGCCGCGATGGGCTACGCCCAGGAACGCGAGACCTTCGGGCGGCCAATCTTCGAGCACCAGGCGGTGCGGTTCATGCTGGCGGAGATGGCCACCAAACTGCACGCCGCCCGGCTGCTGACCCACGACGCGGCCCGCCGCTACGACGAGGGTCATCGCATCGATCTGGAGGCCGGCATGGCGAAACTCTTCGCCTCCGAGGCCGCCTACGAGATCGCCACCGACGCAATGCGCATCCACGGCGGCTACGGCTACACCACCGAGTACCCGGTGGAGCGCTACTACCGGGACACGCCGCTGATGATCATCGGCGAGGGCACCAACGAGATCCAGAAACTCGTCATCGCCCGCCAACTCCTGGCCCGCTGGCTGGAGAAGAACTAGCCCCGAGCCTCTGTCCTGCGGGCCGGCGTGGCGTTCAGTCTTCGGCATGGGGTGCTGTGACCGTTCTTGGATCCGGGAACGGCAGGGTTGTGGGGCTGGCTGGGCTCCGGGGTGGTTCGTGCCGCGGGACGCTGGGCGAGCGGCGGTGCCCGCTGGTCGGCGCGTGGTGGTCGGTGGTCGGCGCGTGGTGCCCGCTGGTCGGGGCGTGGTGGTTGCGGGGGTCTCCGGGTTCGCGGCGGTGTCCGGGTTCGCGCGTTCGCGGTTCGTGCCGGTCTGTCTGGTTGCCATCTCGCGGGCCCGCAGGTCCGGGAGGCGGGTTGGCGGGTGGTGCGAGGGTGAGTTTGCCTCCGGGGTGGCGGGTGATTTCTTCGCCGTTTTGATGGACCCGTACGTGGTGGCAGCGCCAGCACAGCAGGCAGGTGTTCTCGAGGGTGGTTTCGCCGCCGTGTTTCCAGTGCTTGAGGTGGTGGACTTCGCAGATCTTGTAGTGGGCGCCGCAGCCGATGCAGCCGCCGTCGCGGGCGATGAGTTGTTTGCGCAGCCATTTGGGGACTTTGCGCTGTGAGCGGCCCAGGGCGACGTTGGCGGTGTGTTTGTTGAAGATGCCCGGCAGGATCTTCGCGTCACACGCCACGGCGAGTGTCTCGGCTTCGGTGAGGCGGGTGCCATCAGCCAGCCGGGTGTTGGTGATCTCGTCGTGGACCTGGTCGTAGTCGGCCAGCACGATCAACGCCACGCCGGCCGGCGCGCCGGCCCCGTCGTTGGTGCACACGAGGTCTGCGAGCGCGTCGGCGAAGCGCTGGGGTGCCGTCGGGCGGTCCTTGGAGTCCTCGCGGCGGAACAGTTCGTCGGCCTTGGCGACCAGCGCGGCCTGCACCCGCGCCCCGGTGAGCGGATCGAACTGGGCGAACAGGTGGAACATGCCATCAGGCTGCTCGCTGATCGACGCGCGCCGCCGG
>JAPONU010000056.1 GCA_026713745.1 bacterium | reverse complement strand
TACAGGAAGCACTGCGAGAGCCCCAGCGCGTAGCAGGCGATGAGGCAACCCTCGATGAGCTGGTGCGGGTCGCTCTCCATCAGGAGGCGGTCCTTGTAGGTGCCGGGCTCGCTCTCGTCGCCGTTGACGACGAGGTAGCGCGGCCACACCTTGGGCGGGCAGAAGCCCCACTTCACCCCTGCCGGGAAGCCGGCGCCGCCGCGCCCCAGCAGGCTGGCGGACCGGACCTCGGCGTGCACCGCGGCCGGCGGGGCGGCCAGCGCCCGGCGCAGCCCCTCGTAACCGCCCGTGCGGAGGTACCCCTCCAGCGTGTGCCCGTCGTGGAGATCGCGCCGGGCGGTCACGATCATCTCCCCGGGGGGTGCCGGTTCGGGCTCGGGCAGGGTGCCGGCGGCGGCATCGCCCTCACCGTTGGCCCGGTGGCGTTCCCACCAGGCCGGCGGGCCGGGCGTCGACGGCACCGAGACCCCGGCGGCGCGCGCCGGGGGGATCCGCTGGCGGACCGTGGCCACGGTGCCGTGGGACGGCACCTCGGGGTGGGCGCCGTTGCGCAGACCGGTGACGAGGCGGTCGAAGTCCTCCGTCGCCACACCGCCCACGTAGCGGTAGTTCACCTGCAGGCAGGGGGCCTCGGTGCAAGCCGCCACGCACTCCACCGCCTCCAGGGTGATCTTGCCGTCGTCGGTGGTGCCTCCCACCGGTACGCCCAGCGACTCCGCTGCATGCTCGATCAACTCGTCGGATCCCAGCAGGTGGCAGCTGATGCCCCGGCAGATGTTGACGCGGTAGGTGCCCCCGGGCGAGCGCTTGAACATCTCGTAGAAGGAGCAGGTGCTGAGGACCTCCGAGGGCGTCGTGTCCAGCAGCTCGGCGATGTGCTCCATCGCCTCGTCGCTCACGTAGCCGACCTGGGCCTGGGCCACGTGCAGCAGCGGGATCAGCGCCGAGCGCGCCACCGGGTAGCGCCCGATGATCTCGGCGGCCAGCTTGACGTTCTCGTCGCTGAGACGAGCCATCAGCGGTCCACCTCGCCCATGATGGGGTCGACGGAGGAGATGATGGCGACCGCGTCGGCGACCAGGCGGCCCTCCAGCAGGTACGGGAGGGACTGCAGGTTGATGAAGCTGGGCCCCCTGATGTGCATGCGCAGCGGCTTGGGGCCGCCGTCACTGACCATGTAGCAGCCCAGCTCGCCGCGGGGCGACTCGACTGCCGCGTACACCTCGCCGGCGGGCACCTTGAAGCCCTCGGTGAAGATCTTGAAGTGATGGATGAGCGCCTCCATGGACTCGTCGATGCGTCCCCGCGGCGGCGGCGTGACCTTCTTGTCCTGGACGCGGTAGTCGCCGGTGGGCATCTGATCGAGGATCTGGCGGACCAGGCGGATGGACTCGCGGATCTCGTTGAGGCGGATGGCGTAGCGGTCGAAGGAGTCGCCGTAGGTACCGCAGATGATGTCGAACTCCAGTTGCTCGTAGGCCAGGTACGGCATGTGGCGGCGAAGGTCCCACGAGTAGCCGGTGCTGCGCAGGATCGGTCCCGTCACCCCCAGCGCCAGGCATTCGGCGGCGCTGATCACCCCGACCCCCTGCAGGCGCTCCCGCCAGATCGGCTGACCGGTCAGCAGCGTGTCGTACTCGTCGAGGCGGTCGCCGATGGGATCCAGCAATCGCAGGGTCTCGTCGCGCCAGCCGTCGGGCAGGTCGGCCGCCACACCGCCGGGGCGGATGTAGTTGTGGTTCATGCGGAGGCCGGTGATCTGCTCCAGAAGGCGCAGCACCTCCTCGCGCTCGCGCCAGCCGTAGAGCATCATCGACACGGCGCCGAGGTCCATACCGTTGGTGGCCTGGAAGAGTAGGTGCGAGCTGATGCGGTTCAACTCGCACATCAGCATGCGGATCCAGACCGCACGGGGCGGGAGTTCGAGGCCGAGCAGCGTCTCGGTGGCGGTGGCGAAGGCCAACTCGCTGAACAGCGGCGAGGCGTAGTCCATCCGCGTGACGTTGGTTGGCCCCTGCAGGTACGTGAGCGTCTCGCCGGTCTTCTCCATGCCGGTGTGCAGGTAACCGATGATCGGCTTGCAGCGCGTCACCGTCTCGCCGTCGAGCTCCAGCAGCAGCCGCAGCACCCCGTGGGTGGAAGGGTGCTGGGGACCCATGTTGATGATCATCCGCTCGGGTTCGGAGGGCACCGCCGTCAGTGCCGCCGACTCGCTGAGCCGCAGCACGGGACCACCGCCGCGGGCGTAAACCCGGCCCTGCACCGGGGGGACCTCGACGCTCACCGCGTGTCCCCGGCCGCCTTGAACCGCACGGGCACCACCCCGACGGCGTAGTCCTTGCGCAGGGGGTGGCCCTGCCAGTCCTCGGGCATCAGGATGCGGGTCATGTCCGGGTGGCCGTCGAAGGTGATGC
>JAPONU010000055.1 GCA_026713745.1 bacterium | reverse complement strand
TCGGCGCAGGTCGCCGTGCGGGCCGTCCACGAGCATCTGGTCGCCGGTGTAGGCGTGCACCGTGCTCATGAACCCGCCGGTGACCCCGAAGGCGTCGTCCAGCACCTTCACCATCGGCACGAAGCAGTTGGTGGTGCAGGAAGCGTTGGAGACCACCCGGTGGCCGTCCGGGTCGAAGGTGTCATCGTTCACACCCACCACGAACGTGGCGTCGACACCGCCGGCGGGCGCCGAGATCACGACTCGCTCGGCACCGGCGTCGAGGTGAGCCGCCGCCTTGTCGCGGCTGGCGAAGAAACCGGTGGACTCCACGACGACCTGAACCCCCAGGTCGCCCCACGGCAGGGTGGCGGGGTCGCGCTGGGCCAGCACCGGCAGCACCTCGCCGTCGATGGAGATGCCGCCGTCGGCGACGGCCACGTCCCAGGGAGCCGGACCGAGCACCGAGTCCCGCTTCAGCAGGTGGGCCATCGTCGCCACCGAGCCCAGGTCGTTGACCGCCACGATCTCGAAGGAGGCGTCCCGGGAGCGCGCCGCCCGGTAGAAGTTGCGCCCGATGCGTCCGAAGCCGTTGATTCCCACGCGCAGCGTCATGTTTCCTCCTGTTTGCGGATCGAGGCGGCCGGCGGCACTGCGGCCCGCCTCAGCGTTGCAGATCCCGATGCTGGATCTGCGGATCGAAGCCGAGGCGCCGCAGCGTGGCCGCGGCGTGCTCGGCGAGACACACCGAGCGGTGCCTCCCCCCGGTGCATCCGAACGCCAGCGTCAGGTACGTCTTGCCCTCCGCCTCGAACGCCGGCAGCAGCAGTTCGCAGAGATCGTCGAGGTTCCCCACGAATCGTTCCCCCAGCCGGCTGCCCACCACGAACTGCCTCACCCGTACGTCGGTGCCGTCCAGCGGCCGCAGTTCCACCTCCCAGTGCGGGTTCGGCAGGAAGCGGCAGTCGAACACCATGTCCACGTCAGCGGGCAGGCCATGCTTGAAGCTGAACGACACCACCCGGGTGGTCAGCCGCTGGGTCCCGGCGTCGTCAATGAGGGGCACGATCCGGTCCCGCAGCTCGTGAACGTTGGTGTCGGAGGTGTCGATCACCACATCCGCGTCGGCGCGCAGCCCGCAGAGCGACTCCCGCTCGGCTTCAACTGCCTCCTCCACCGACCCGCGCAGCGCGAACGGGTGACGCCGGCGGGAGCTCTCGTAGCGCTGTACCAGCACCTGCGTGCGGGCCTCCAGGAACCACAGCCGCACGTCGCTGTAGTGAGGCGCCCCCTCCGCCGCGGCACGCAGGTCGGCCACCGCCGGGGCGATCTCATCGGAGTAGCGCTCTGTGCCCATCGTGAGGCAGAGCCGATCGATGCTCGGCCCGGCGAGTTCCAGCACCTTGGGGATCAACGACGGCGGCAGGTTGTCGATCACGAAGAAACCCAGATCCTCGAGGCAGTTCGCTGCCTCCGATCGCCCCGACCCGGACAGCCCGGTGATGACGACCAGCACAACCCCGAGCTTACCGAGGGCACCGCCCGGCCCCCGGTGGCGGTACTGGATCCCGGCCTTCGCCGGGATGACGCGGCGGGGGCGGCACACCCCAGGGAGGAGGCCGGGGGGCCGATTTGCGACGCCTTGCGCCCGCGCCGAAGGAGCAAACGGCACCCCGGCCTCCGATCGGACAACCGCCAACTCCCGACCGCGCCCCGACTGGCCCGCCGCGGTGTGCCCCTGGCGCGTCGGTAGAATTCAGTGCGTGGGTATGAGGGGATCGCGGTCGACCGCTTGCACCCGTGAGAGTCCCGCGCGGCTGCTGCTCTCCTCACAGGAGAAGAGAATCCTCGCCGCCCTCTCCCGGCGGCCGAACGGCCTCTATCCCGTCACCTCCGTGGCCACCGCAGCGGGACTGGCCGAGCCCGAGGTCCTCCCGGCCCTCGAGAACCTCCTTGAGCGAGAACTCATCACAGCCGACCGGGAGAACATCCTCGCGCAGACCGTCACGAGCGAGGTCGTGTGGAGGCTCGCTATCGGCAACGCATGGTTCGGTTTGGCTGGGGAGATCCGGCGCATCGTTCTGCCGGAGCCGCCGCCCGAGCCAATGGGGAGCCGTCTTCCAGAGCGGTTCCGGCACCTGTTCTGGTCGGGCGACCCGTCGATGATCCGTCTACCCCGTGACGCGGCCTTCGTGGCCGAGCAGATCCTCCAACGCAATGACATCGGCGCCTGGGGGTGGGCGGTGACGACCCTTCCATCGGATGCTCTCGAACGGGTCGCCGCCAAGAGAACCACGCTGCCGGCCACCCGGGCGATCATCCGCAACGCAGTGGCCGAACGGGATGCCGTCGCTGCCTGACTTCGCCGACCTTCTCGGCGATGAGATCGTGACGGTCTGGCCAACCATTGCCCGAATCGTGCCGGCGGGCAGCATCCTCATGGGGGGGACGGCTCTGGCGATGCGCTTGTCGCACCGGCGCAGTGAGGACCTCGACATCTTCACACCGAAGAAGTTCGACCCCGAACCGATGATCGCGGCGCTGCAGGGGGCGGGAAGGTTCGAGGTGGAGCGAGTGTCCGCGACAGACCTGCACGGAAGGTTCAACTCGGTCAAGGTCGAGATCATGTGCACACCGGTATTGGAGACGCTCGAGCCTCCTCTGACCGTGGAGGGCCTGGACGTCGGCTCGATCCCCGACATCATGGCCACGAAGCTCCGGGCTCTGGCCACTCGGAGCACGCTGCGTGACTATTTCGACATCATGTGCATCGAGCGGCAGGCAGGGATCAGTCTGGAGGAGGGGCTCGTCCTCTACACGCGAAAGTTCGGCGTCCGGTTGCAGGACTGGACCGTGCAGCACATCGTCAGGGCGCTGGGGTACCTCGAGGACGTCGAGGACGATCCCACGTTGCACATCTTGGCGCGCGACCTGGCGGGCGACGACCTGCGCGGCGGAGTTGTGCGGTACTTCGAAGCCCGGCACGCCCGGCTGGCGAGGTCGTTCCAGCAAACCCTGGGGCGCGGCGTCGATCTGTAGGCACTGCACACGTCGGCGCCCGGCAGCTGCGACGGGGCCCGGCGATTCCGGACCAGGACGGATTGGCGCACGAGGGTTTCTTCGTGACCGGGGCCATGTGTACCCATGAGGACGAGAACCTGGTTGACGGACTACTCGACGGTTGCGAGATCGAGTGCCCCCAAACACTTGGCGATCTTCGATGTGCGAACGGGTGCGGCCTTGTGCGCGCCGGCACGAGTTCCGTTGGCAACGTATCCCTGCGAAGTCCGGGGCACCGAGTTGTGGGGGCTCGTCCCCGATGAAGGCTCGCCGAGGCCGCGAGGCAGACACCCAGCCATTGACCTGCTCAGATGAGCGCGCTATCCTCTCCGATGTCGCCCGATCACGTTTCGATCGAGGACAGTGGTGCGCTACGAACGGGGAGGTGTCTCGTGTCGGAGGTAGAGGGTTCTGTATCCGAGCGCCGCGGTGAGTGGAGGCCGGAACAACCAGCGGGCTTCGCGCCCATTTTCGTTTGGCCACCCCAGCCCAAGGCATTCGCCAAGTTCCTTTTCACGTGGGGTGGCTTCCTCTGGCCGTGGCAGATCATCTACCTTGGCTTGGCCATCGTGTCGTGGGAGTGGCTGCAACTTGACCTCAACAGGTCGCGCGACTTCCGGTTCGATTGGATCGCGACCATCTTCCTGCGGAACATGGTCATCCTGTGGGTCTTTGCGGGCGGCTGGCATTTGGTCCTCTATATCCTCAAACGGCAAGGACTAGACCGTAAGTACGACCCCAGATGGCCCTTCGTCGGCCGACGCACATTCCTGTTCAACTCGCAGGTTCGCGACAACGTCTTCTGGAGTTGTGTCAGCGGCGTTGCCGTCTGGTCCGCTTGGGAGGTGATCCTCGTCTATGGCTATGCGAACGGTTGGTTGCCCTATCTCTCGTGGTCTGATAATCCGACTCTCTTCGTCCTGCTCTTCCTGGCGGTACCGTTCTGGCGCGAGCTACACTTCTACTTCACACACCGGCTCCTCCACTGGGCGCCGATCTACCGGCGCGTCCATGCGTTGCACCACAAGAACACGAACCCAGGGCCATGGTCGGGTCTGGCGATGCATCCCATCGAGCACATCGTCTACTTCAGCACGCTGGCCATCCACTTCGTCGTTCCAACGCATCCTTGGCACATGATGTTCAACGCGACCGAGACAGCTCTCACACCTGCTCAAGGCCATACCGGCTTCGATGGCAATGTCCTTGACGGCAAACTACCGACCGGCTCCTACTTCCACTGGCTGCATCACCGGTACTTCGAGTGCAACTATGGCGAAGCGGGGATTCCCCTGGACCGCTGGTTCGGGACGTTCCGAGATGGCTCCGACGAGGGCGAAGGGACCACCCGTCCCACCGAGCATCAGTACGAAATCAAGGGCGAAGATCCGTACCTGCTCAGGAGCACATCAGCCCCGAGCGAGTGAGTGGCTGCTCTCGAGGGAGAGGTGCATTGACCTATCCGAACGCCACGCCCAACCAAATCGAGTTCTTTCGCGAGCACGGGTATCTCGTTGTCGAGGACGTTGTCGACGACAACGAACTCGATGGGATCGAACGATTGTGTGACGTCATCCTGGCGGACAAGGAGAACCTCGCGAACGACTGGGCGTGGGACGAGCGCGAGAGCAAGGAAGAGCGCTCATTCCGCATAGTCCAAGCGAACCCATTCGAGTTGTGGCCCGAGCTGAGCGACGCGATCTACCGGACGTGGGCAGCCGAGTTCGGTAGCGTCCTGTTGGGCCTTACTGTCGCATTCAAGTACGACCAGTTCCTGGCAAAGCCCCCCGCCAAGAGCGTCCCCACGTGGTGGCATCAGGACGAAGGCTACTGGGGCCGTGCCCTTGAGAACAGAGGGATAACGTGCTGGATCCCGCTGCAGGATGTTGACACCACCAATGGCTGCATGCATTTCAGTGACGGAGCTCACAAACTCGGCGTGCTGCCACACCGGCGCGTGGAGGGTTTGAAGAGCGACATTCTGACATGCGACGTTGACGAGGCGCGCACGGTTGCGTGCGCGATTCGCCGTGGGAGCGTGACATTCCACCATTCGGCGACGCCACACATGGCGACGGCCAACAACTCGAATCGTTGGCGGAAAGCGCTCACTCAACACCTCTGGGATCCGACTGTCCCGTACGGTCCGGCGGGTGGCGACTTCTACCCGTGGCGGATCGTCGCTCCTCAGACCGAGTCGACGGCGAGGGCAACCACGCAGGGGGCGGAGGCAACGATACCCGGATGAGGTTCATGACGTTCGAGCCCATGTGGGG
>JAPONU010000054.1 GCA_026713745.1 bacterium | reverse complement strand
GTGGACGTCAGCCGCCAGGAGTTGAACGTGTTCCGCATGCGCCTGCTGGGCGCCGAGGTGCACGCCGTCACCACCGGCAGCCGGACCCTCAAGGACGCCATCAATGAGGCGCTGCGCGACTGGGTGGCAACCGTGGAGCGCTCCCACTACTGCCTGGGCTCGGTGATGGGCCCGCATCCCTATCCGTGGATGGTGCGCGAGTTCCACCGGGTCATCGGCACCGAGGCGCGCGGCCAGTGCATCGAACTGCTCGGCGGCGATCCCGACGTGGTGGTGGCCTGCGTGGGCGGCGGATCGAACGCGGCCGGAATCTTCAGCGGGTTCGCCGACGGCGACGTGGAGCTGGTGGGGGTCGAGCCCGCCGGGGGAGCGGCGGTGGGACGCGGCACGCCGGGGGTGGTGCACGGTTCGCTGTCGTTCCTCATGCAGGACGAGTTCGGTCAGGTCCTCGAGGCGGAGTCCATCTCGGCCGGCTTGGACTACCCCGGCGTTGGACCCGAGCACGCCCACCTGGCTCGCACCGGCCGGGCCCGCTACGAGAACGTCACCGACGGCGAGGTGCTGGCGGCGTTCGAGTTGCTGTCGCGGACCGAGGGGATCATCCCCGCGCTCGAGCCCGCCCACGGTCTGGCCTGGATCAGCCGCGAGCGGCGCGAACTGGCGGGACGCACCGTCTTGCTGAACCTGTCGGGGAGGGGCGACAAGGACGTCGACCTGGTCATGGGGCTGCAAGGGTGAGCGCGGCTCAACCCGGTGCCCTGGAGGCATCTCTGCGTGCGGCCCGCGACCGGGGTCGCAAGTGCCTCGTGCCGTACATCACCGGCGGGATCGAGGGCTGGGAGGCCGCCGTCGAGGCCGCCGCGGTCGCCGGCGCCGACGCCGTGGAGATCGGCATCCCCTTCTCGGACCCGGTGATGGACGGGCCCACGATCCAGGAGGCGGGCGACCGGGCGCTGGCGGCCGGCGCGACCCCTGGGGGCCTCGTCTCCGCCGCAGCAGGTCTGGATGTGGACGTGCCCCTCGTCATCATGACCTACTACAACATCGCGCACCACATGGGCCATCGGCGCTTCGCACTGTCGCTGGCCACCGCAGGCATCTCGGGGGCGATCCTGGCCGATCTGCCTCTGGAGGAGAGCGGACCCTGGATCGCCGCGGCGGACGAGGCCGGCGTCGAGACGGTGCTGCTCGCCGCCCCGACGGCATCGCGCGAGCGGCTGGAGGCCGTCTGCGCCCGCTCGCGAGGATTCGTCTACGCCGTGGGTCTGCTGGGTGTGACCGGCGAGCGCGCCTCCCTGGCGTCCAGCGCGGTCGTCATCGCCGACCGGCTCAAGAAGATCACCGACTTGCCGGTGCTGGTCGGCGTGGGGGTCTCCACGCCCACCCAGGCGGCTGAGGCGACCACCGTCGCCGACGGCGTGGTCGTAGGCTCGGCAGTCATGCGGCGGCTGCTGGAAGGGGAGGGGCCCGAAGGCGTGGGGTCCTTCGTCGACGGGCTGCGGCGCGCCCTCGATGAGGCGCACCCAACGTGACAAGCAGGTTGACCGGCACCCGCCTGGCAGCTCGCTTCCTCGGGACCGTCGCGGCGCTGGCGCTGCTGGCGGTGGCATGCGGCGGTGAGCCGGAGTCCCCTGCAGCCGGGGAGAACGACGCTCAGGAGGCACCTGCCGCCGAAGCGAACTCCGGCGCCGGCGCGAGTCCCGCCACACAGGCGACAGCCTCCGCGCAGCCGACCTCCGCCGAGACCGCCCCCCCGACCGAGGACGAAGCGCCCGGTCAACCCGAGCCGACCGATGCCGCGCCGGCTCCGCAAGCGGCCCCCGGCGATGACACCCCGGCGCCGGCCGAGAGCACAGCAGCCACCCCTACAACGACCACCCTGTTCATTCCTGCCGCACCCGAGACCGACGTGCCCCCGCCGAACGCCAACGGCGAGAACCCACCCGGCCGGGCGCCGCTCGCCGACAGCAGCGGGCGGGAGTCGGTGCCGTCGGCACTGGCGGACCGGTTCTGGCCTGGATTCGCCGCCCTCATCCCGCCGGAGGAGATCCGCTCCGGCGGCCCGCCGCCCGACGGTATCCCCGCCCTCGACGAGCCGGTCTTCGCTCCGGCCGGCGAGATCGACTTCCTGGCCGACAGCGAGGCCGTCCTCGCCCTCGAGATCAACGGCGACGCCCGCGCTTACCCGCTGCAGATCATGACCTGGCACGAACTGGTCAACGACACGGTGGGCGGCGTGCCGGTGACCATCTCGTACTGCCCGCTGTGCAATTCCTCGGTGGCCTACGACCGCAACGCCGCGGGGAGGGTCCTGGACTTCGGCACCTCGGGGATTCTGTACCAGTCCTCGATGGTGATGTACGACCGCCAGACGCAGTCGCTGTGGACACACTTCGACGGCCTCGCGGTGATCGGCGAGTTGATCGGCACCCAGCTGGACTTCTGGCCGATGGCCATCGTCTCCTGGGCCGCATGGCGCGACGCCCACCCCGACGGCATGGTCCTGACCACCGAGACCGGCCATCACCGGTCCTACGGGCGCAATCCCTATGTCGGCTACGAGACCAGCGAGCGCCTGCTCACCCCCGCCTTCCAATCAACCGACATCGACGAGCGCCTGCCCGCCAAGGAGCGGGTCGTGGGCATCCGCGGCGACGGCGACGCGGTCGCCGTGCGGCACGCACATCTGTCGGACACCGGCGTCGTGGATGTGGAACTGGCCGGTGTGGCGCTGGTGGTCTGGAACCTTCCCGGGGCCAGTTCGGCGATCGACGCCCCCGAGTTGGCCAACGGGATCGACGTGGGCTCCAGCGGCGTCTTCGAACGCAGCGTGGACGGGCGGCTGCTGAGCTTCAGCCGCAGCGGTGACGGCTTCGTTGACAACGAGACCGGCTCAACCTGGAACCTCTTCGGCGAGGCCACCGCCGGCGAACTGGCCGGTCACCGCCTGGTGGCCCGCGAGTTCGTGGACACGTTCTGGTTCGCCTGGGGCACCTTCGAGCCCACCAGCAGCATCGTCCCGCCGCTCGGTTAGCCCGTCGGGACCTCCGCCGGGGGCCCCGCCTCGGGCACCAGGTCGGTGCGGTACAGGTAGCGGATGTCCCAGACGGCGAAGAGGGTCGGCGTGGTGTTGGCGAAGACGTTGCGCACCGCGGTGAGGCGCTCGGGCACGGTCGTGTAGACCAGCGGCACGTTCTCGGCCACGATCTCCTGGACCCGGTGGTAGTGGGCCACGCGCGCCGCGTGGTCGAGTTCCTGGCCGGCACTCACGAACAGCTCGTCGATCTCCGCCTCCCAGTCCGTGGCGGGTGATTCCTGGTTGGGGTGCCAGAGGTGCAGCCCACCGCTGCTGTGCCAGAGGTTGATGCTGTTGTGGGGCTCGGGACCGCCGGTGAAGCCGATCACCATGGTCTGCCAGTCGTAGGAGACGGTGAGCCGGCCGACGAGCTCACCGAATTCGATCGCCGTGTAGTCCACGCCCAGCCCGATGGCCTCCATGCCCCGGCGGATAACCTCGGTGGTCTGCTGGCGCACGGTGTTGCCGGTGCTGGTCACGAGCGTGAACTCAATGGGGTTGCCCGCCGAGTCCTCGCGCACGCCGTCGCCGTCGGTGTCCGTCCAGCCCAACCCGTCGAGGATCTCGTTGGCGAGCGCCGGGTCGTACTCGTAGCGCCGCACGTCGGGATTGAAGAAGTCGTCGGCCGCGGAGCTGATGGAGGACCACTGGGGGTAGCCCTGGCCGTGGTGCACCTCACCGATGAGCGTGTCCTTGTCGACGCTGTGAGCCACCGCCCGGCGGAATTGCGTGTTGGCGAACCACCCCGCCTTGACGGGATCCAGGTACGGCTCCCCGGTGTCGGGATCGCTCCCGGGATTCACGTTGAAGGCCAGGAATGTCGTTCCGAATGTGGGGCCCCGGCGGTGGATCGTGAAGTTGCCTTCCGCCCCGAGCGGCTCGAGTTCGGCGTACTCCGCGCCGAGGATGCCGTGGGTGTCGGAGGTGCCGTCCTCGAAGGCGGCGAGTTCGGCTTCGAGGTCATCGACGATGACGTGGGTGATCTCATCCAGATACGGCAGCCGGTTGCCGGCCGCGTCGGTCATCCAGTAGTGCGGGTTGCGTTGTAGCACCAAGCGCTCGCCGGGCTCGTAGGCGGCGATGCTGAACGGCCCGGTCCCCACGATCTCGGTCGGATCGGTGTCGATGTCCCACGCCGAGGCGAAGGTGCCGTCGTCGACGTGCGATGCGAGCAGGTGCTCAGGGTAGATCGCCGTGCCGAGCGTGCGCAGGAACGGCGCGAAGGGCGCGGGCAGGATGATCTGCACCGTGTGGTCGTCGGTGGCGGTGACGCTCATCCGGTCGGTCTGCCAGGCGCCGTCGTCGTCGAGGTGGCGGAACTCGAAGGCCCCGCGGGCCGATGCCGGGATGTCGTCGTTGTAGATGATCCGGTTGAACGTGAATTCCACGTCGTGGGCACCGAACGGCTCCCCGTCGTGCCAGGTGACGTCCCTGCGGAGGTGGAACGTCCAGGTGAGGCCGTCATCGGAGCGCTCCCAGGACTCGGCCAGCGCAGGTTCGATCTCGTCGTTCAACCAGGAGGTCTCGGTGAGCCCCTCGAAGAGGTAGCCCAGCACGTTCGAGGACCCGGCATCGTTGGAGACGGCCAGGTTGAACGTCAGCGGCTCGGAGATCGTCGCAATCGTGAGGCCGCCACCGGCACTGCCGACCGTGTAGCTGAACTCGGCCGCGTTCTGGCGGAGCCGGGCAACGAGTGACTCCAAGTCCCCGGTCGCATCGAGTCCGTCCCCGGCGGTCGCAGCCTCTGTCGTGGCGGTCTCAGCCTCGGGAGGGTCGTCGGAGGCGACACCGGAGGAGGCGGCAGCCAGGAGGGCGAGCGTTGAGGCAAGCGTTGCGATGACGAACCGGATCCCCGTCCGGTGCTGGGTGGAGCCTCGCGACATCACGTCACGCCCCTTTCGATTGTTTTCGTACCTGCTGGCAGGCAGGAATGCTATCCGAGTCGTGTCCATGAGTTCACAGGCGAGCGAGTCGCGGGCGAGATCTGCAGCCGGCCGGCTCTAGGATTGCGCCGCGAGCACGTGCACCAGCGAGGAGCCTGCCATGAAACTCCAGCCAGGCGACCCGGCGCCGGACTTCCGGCTGCTGAACCAGGAGGGCGAGGAGGTGTCCCTTGAGGACTTCGCCGGGCGCAGGGTGGCCTTGTTCTTCTACCCCAAGGCGATGACCCCCGGTTGAACCAAGCAGGCCTGCGGCATGCGTGACATCGCCGACCAACTGCCCGAAGAGGTCTCGATCCTGGGGATGAGCGCGGACCCGCCCAATCGCCAGAAGCGCTTCGACGAGAAGCACGACCTGGGTTTCGGGTTGCTCTCGGATCCCGACAACTCCACTACCTCCAGCTACGGGGCGCGCAACGAGAAGAAGATGTACGGCAACACCTTCATCGGGACCACCCGGTCGGCGTTCCTGATCGACAGCGAGGGACGCATCGAACAGGCCTGGTACGGGATCAGCCCGAAGGACACGCCACTGGAGATCCTGGCCGCGCTCGAGGAGTCGGAGTGACCGGTGACCCGCTGCCGGCGCCCGCAGCGGTGCTGCCGCACAGGCCGCCGTTTCTCCTGCTCGACGAGGTCATCGCGTTGGTACCCGGCGAGCGGGCCGAGGGATACTGGCGCACCACCGGCGACGAGGCCTTTTTCGCCGGTCACTTCCCCGGCCGGCCCACGCTGCCCGGAGTGCTCATGACCGAGGCGCTCGCCCAGCTGGGCGCCTACGCGGTTCTCAACGACGAGCGGATGACGGGAAGGCTGCCGCTGTTCGGGGGGATCGACGGGGCGCGTTTCCGTCGCCAGGTGCTGCCCGGCGAGCGTCTCGACCTGCGCGTGGAGGTGCTGCGACTGTCCGCGCGGGCCGGGCGGGCGGCGGGGGAGGCGTCGGTGGACGGGGCTCTGGCCTGCAGTTGCGAGTTGATGTTCGTGGCGGTGCGGGCCTGAACCGAGCCGCGCGGGCCGCCGGCTCGCTAGCCCGCCGGCGGCGGGCCGATGACCAGGCAGCCGTTGTGGCCGCCGAACCCGAAAGAGTTGGAGAGGCTGGGTCCCGGCTCCCACTCGCAGGGATCAGGCGCCAGGATGCGGATCGGCGCCATGTCCGGGTCGGGGTTCTCGTAGCCGGCCGTCGGCGGCAGCACGCTGCGTTGCATGGACAGGACTATCGCGGCGGCCTCCACAGCGCCGGCAGCCCCGAGCGCGTGACCTGTGACGCCTTTCGTGGAGGTCACCAGCGGTCCCGGCGAGCCGAACACCTTGTGGATCGCCTCGGCCTCGTTGGCGTCGTTCAGGGGGGTGGAAGTCCCGTGGGCGTTGATGTGGACGATGTCCGAGGGGGCCAGGCCGGCATCGGCAACCGCCCGGGCCATGCAGGACACCGCGCCGGCTCCGCCGGGGGCCGGTGCGGTGATGTGGTACGCGTCAGCCGTGCTGGCGTAGCCGGTGACCTCGGCGAGGACCTCGGCGCCGCGGGCCCGGGCGTGCTCCAGTTCCTCCAGCACGAGCACCCCGCAGCCCTCCGCATGCATGAACCCGTCGCGGTCCCGATCGAACGGGCGGGAGACACCGACCCGCGACAGCGCGGTCATGTTGGCGAAGCCCTGCAGGCCGGTCGGTGAACTCGAGCACTCCGAGCCTCCGGCGAGCATCACGTCGCAGCGTCCGTGGCGGATCAGCTCGGCGGCATTCCCGATGGACTGTGTCCCCGAGGCGCAGGCCGTGGAGGTCACCTCGCACGGTCCCTGGTAGCCGTAGCGCATGGAGACGGCCGCGGCCGCGGCGTTCGCCATCATCATGGGGATCAAGAACGGCGTGACGCGCTTGGCTCCCTTGACGAAGTGCCACAGGACGTGGTTCTCGATACTCATCAAGCCGCCCACGCCCGTCCCGATCCACACACCGACCCGGTCGGGGTCCGGATCCAGGTCGCCGGCCTGTTCCAGTGCCTCCGCTGCGCAAGCCAGGGCGAACTGTGTGAACCGGTCGTGGCGCCGCATCTCCTTGGCGTTGGCGAAGTGCGGTGTGGGATCGAAACCCGCTACCGCACGCAAGCCCCCCGGAGGAGGCCGCAACAGACCGGCGAAGAAGTCCTCCTGGCCGACTCCACAGGCCGCCAGGACGCCGAGGCCGGTGACGGCCACTCGGCGGTGGTTCATCCCAATTTGGCTTCGATCATGGTGAAGGCGGCGGCCACGGTCTCGATGTCCGCGAGTTCCTCCTCTTCCACCGTCACGTCGAATTCCTCCTCGAGGGCCATCACCAGCTCCACGAGGTCGAGGCTGTCGGCGTCGAGATCATCGGCGAAACTGGCCTCCAGCGTCACCTGTTCCGCTTCGACGGAAAGGACCTCAACGGCACAGCGCTGGAATCGTTCGAAGTTGTCGTTGCTCACTGGATTCACTCCGTCGTCTCGGGGTCAACTCATGCTCAGGCCGCCATCGACGGGGATGACGGCCCCGGTGATGTATCCGGCCTCGGGTGAGACAAGGAAGCATACGGTCGCCGCCACCTCGGCCGGCGTACCGAAGCGACCGAGGGGGACCGCCGAGCGGATCGCCGCCTGCCTTTTCTCGCCCAGCGCATCGATCATATCGGTCTCGATGGGGCCGGGAGCCACGACGTTGACCGTCACGTTGCGCCCGGCGAATTCCTTCGCAACCGAGCGGGCGAGCCCGACGAGGCCGGCCTTGGAGGCCGCGTAGTTGGCTTGACCGGCCTGCCCGCCGAGGCCGACGACCGACGAGACGAGGATGATCCGTCCCCAGCGAGCACGCATCATCGAGCGCACGCTGCGGCGCAACATCCGGTAGCCGCCTGTGAGATTGGTGTCGAGGACGGCTGCGAAATCCTCTTCGCTCATGCGCAGCAGCAGGTTGTCGCGGGTGATGCCGGCGTTGGAGACCAGGATCTCCACCGGCCCGAGGGTCTCTTCGACCACTTCGAAGGCCGCCTCCACGTCGGCCGCGTCGGTCACGTCGCAGCGCACCGCCAGGAGGCCCGCCTCGGCGGCCACTTCCGGGGGGCTGGAGCGATAGGTCACCGCCACGCGATGGCCGCCATCGCGCAGCGCCAAGGCGGAGGCCAGGCCGATGCCTCGCGCCCCGCCGGTCACGAGAGCGACCCTGCCGGCGGTGCTGTCGCTCAAAGCTCCCAGCGCAACAACGCGCTGGCCGAGGTCATGCCGGCGCCGAATCCCACCAGCAGGACCACGTCGTCGGTGGCCAGCCGGCCGTTGCCGGCGGCATCGGCGAGAGCCAGCGGGATCGACGCGGATGAGGTGTTGCCGGTCCAAC
Organism: bacterium; assembly: GCA_026713745.1. GTDB lineage: Bacteria > Actinomycetota > Acidimicrobiia > Acidimicrobiales > CATQHL01 > VXNF01. The sequence goes on along the minus strand of JAPONU010000054.1, from coordinate 2,368 downwards.
CCAGGACCTGGACGGTTCGATCCTCGGAAATCCGGAGCTTCTCGCAGGCACTCCGGATGATCCGGGCGTTGGCCTGATGGGGGACCACGAGATCGATGTCGCCGGTGGTGAGGTTGGCCGCCGCCAGAGCGCGCTCGCAGGTGTCGACCATGATCCGCACTGCCTGGCGGAACACCTCGCGGCCCTCCATGTAGATGAAACCCCCGAAGTCGCAGTGGAGGGACTTCTCCAGACTGCCCTTGCAATCCAGCGCCCAGCCCAGCAAGGCGTTACCGGAGCCGTCGGTGGCCGACAGCACCACGGCGCCGGCACCGTCACCGAAGAGGACCGCAGTGGCGCGATCCTCCCAGTCCACGAAGCGACTGAGAGTTTCCGACCCGATCAACAGGACGTGTTCCGCCCCCGCCAGGATCAGCCCGTGGGCCACGTTCAGCCCGTAGACGAACCCCGAACAGGCGGCATTCAGGTCGAATGCCCCGCAGCTTGCTCCGAGCGCCGTCTGCACGGAGCCGGCGGTGGCCGGGATCACGCGATCGGGTGTGGTCGTGGCGAGAACCACGCTGTCGAGGTCCCCGGCGTCGACACCTGCCATGTCCAGGGCACCTTGTGCCGCCTCGATCGCCAGTGCGCGCGTCGTGCTGCCGATCCGCCGCTCCTTGATGCCGGTGCGTTCGGTGATCCAGGTGTCGCTCGTGTCGAGGGTCTGCGCCAAGTCGTGATTGGTGATGACGCGCTCGGGCAGGGCCGTGCCGTAGCCGATGATGCGGCTGCCGCGGTTCATCGCCCCCCCGCCGGTCCCGGCGCGGCGCGACTTCGCGTTGGTGGCATCAATCGGTCCTCAACCAGGCGATCGGCTGGTTGATCGCGACCCGCTCGCCGTCCACGGCCAGATAGTCCATCACAACACCGCTGAACGGCGAGCGCACCGGTTCGCCGCTCACCTCACCGAGTACCGCGCCCGTGGCGATGCGGGCACTCCTGCAGTCGGGTTCGGCCGGCTTGAAGACTCCCGCCGCCGGCGCCACGACCAGCCGCTCGTGCGCGTAGAGCGCCTCACCGTTGGCCAGGGCCACCTCCCCGTCGCCACCGGCGCCGACAGACTCCAACAAGGGGTCGATATCGGCGGGGTTGCGCACGCTCAGGGTTGCGACTCCCCGTTCTATGCGCTTCGCCATGCCCGTGAGTGCGTTACCGGGACCGAACTCGACGAAGGTTCTGCAGCCCGCGTCGGCGAGCCGCCGGATCGTCTGGTGCCACCGCACGGGGCTGGTGAGTTGGCGGGCCAACAACCGCGGCCACACCCGGGCAGTGTCGTAGGCGGAGGCATCGACGTTCGCGTAGACAGGCACATCCGGGTCGTGGAACTCGGCCTTCGCAAGGGCCTTGGTGAGGCGCTCATAGGCCGAGGCCATGAAGGGGGTGTGGAAGGCGCCTCCCACCTGCAACTGCATCACGCGCTTGGCGCCGCGCTCGCGCGCCGCGTCAGCCGCGGTGTTGACGTCGTCGGGGGAGCCCGCGATCACCACCTGGCCGGGTGCGTTGTAGTTGGCGACCCAGACGTTCGGTCCAGCCTCCTCACAGACTGACTCCACGTCGCCGTCGGAGAGACCGAGGACGGCAGCCATGGTGCCTTCCTGTTCCTCCGAGGCGAGTTGCATGGCTTCGCCGCGTTCGGCGACCAGGTGAGCCGCTTCGGCGAAGTCCAGGACACCGGAGGCCACCAGGGCGCTGTACTCCCCGAGGCTGTGCCCGGCGTGGGCGTTTGGCAGCAGTCCCACCCTTGCCACAGCGTCGAGCGCGAGCATGCTCATGACGAACGTGGCGAGTTGAGAATTCCGGGTCTGCCGCAACTGCTCGGCATCGGCTTCCAGAAGCAGCAGCCCCACGTCACGGCCGGTTGCCTCGGTGGCCTCTTCCACGAGTTCCCACGAGGGTTCGTTCGCCCAGGAGGTACCCATGCCCGGCGCCTGCGATCCCTGCCCCGGGTAGGTGAAGGTGATCACGGGCTCAGGTCGGGCCGTTGCCGGCGTCGCACTGCACCACCGGCACAATACGTCGCGGTAGGAACGACATGGTGGACCAGACCTCGTCGGGGTGAAGCGGTTGGAGCGTGGGTGAACCGTAGGCGCTCGGCAGCCGGCTGCAAACCGCAACCGCCGCAACGGGCACGGCCCGCGTTGGGACCGAGACGGGCGGACACCGAAGTCAGGTGGTCACCCCGAAGCATTCTACACTGATGTCGCGATCGGCCCGGGTGGCGGAATTGGAAGACGCGGAGGACTCAAAATCCTTTGACCTCGCGGTCGTGTGGGTTCGAGTCCCACCCCGGGCACTGGGCGCGGTGGTCCTCCAGGGCAGTGCCGGAGGC
>JAPONU010000053.1 GCA_026713745.1 bacterium | reverse complement strand
TGCTGCTGCTCGTGGCGCACACACTGTTGATCGAGGCCCTCTCCCTGGGCCTGTTGTCGATCGTCGGACCGATCACCTCGCTCTCACCCGCCTTCACCGTGATCCCGGCGCGGATCTTCCTCCACGAGCACATCAGTCGCACGCAGATCGTCGGCATGGTGCTGGCGACGGTGGGGCTGGTGCTCGTGGCGCTCGGCTGAGGGCGGGTCGCGGCGCGGCACCCGGCACCTCAGGCGACCCCGGACGGCCAACCCCCAGCGCACTAGTCTTGCCGGGTGTTTTGCCCCGGTGCCGAGTTGAACGACTAGGGAATGGACGTCCTGCTAGGCGTCGGCGTGGCTGCCGGCCTGGGGCTCGCCGACTTCTTCGGCGGGATGTCCGGCAGGCGCACCGGGCCGATCCGCACCATCACCGGCGTTCAGATCGTCGGCGGGGTGATCATCGGCATCTACGTGCTGGCCATATGGCAACCGCTCGGCGACACCCGCACGATGCTCCTGGCGGTCCTGGCCGGAGGGGCGCTGACATTCGGCATCGGCTTCATGTACACCGGCTTCACGTGGGGTCGCATGGGGGTGGTCGCTCCGGTGACCGCCGCGTTGATCGCGGTCCTCACGTTCGGGGTGGGTCTGGTGCGCGGCGAGCGCCCGTCCGCGCTGGCTCTTGCCGGTGTGGCGCTGGCGATCGTGGCCGTCGTGCTCATCTCGCGACCGCCGCGGGCGGCCGACGCAGCGGCCACCGAGACCAGGAAACGGTTCGGGCTGGGTGCCGAATTGGGTCTCTCGCTCGCCGCCGGCGCGTCATTGGCGACGTTCCAGACGACGATCGGCGAGATCGGCGACGCGGCGGGCCTGGCACCCCTGCTCGTCGTGCGCGCCGCCGCCGCGACCCTCAGCCTGCTCGCCCTCGGTGTGGTCTGGCGACGGGCCGGTTTCCCCCGCCTCCGGGCGCCGCGGCGCAGCACCTTCGTGCCGGTGGTTGTCAGCGGCATCCTGCTGCTGCTGGCGCACGCCCTGCTACTGGAGGCGCTCTCGCTGGGTCTGCTGTCCATCGTCGGCCCGATCACGGCGCTGTCCCCCGCCTTCACGGTGATCCCGGCGTGGCTCTTCCTCCACGAGGAGATCAGCCGCGTGCAGGTATTCGGCATGGTCGTGGCGACGGCGGGGCTGGTTCTGGTAGCGCTCGGCTGAGGGCTCGCCGGCGCCGGCCACCCGGCACTGGCGACGCCGACCGCGCCGGAACTGCTCCGCGGTGGCCTGGCCCGGCCCGGAGCAGGCGGAACGAGGCCTACCGTACGTGCGTGCACCTGCCGGTCATGCCGCCCGTGTCTCCGATGCTGGCCCGGTCCGCCGAGTCACTCCCCGCCGCCGGAGCGGGCGAGTTGTGGTTCGAGCCCAAGTGGGACGGCTTCCGTGCCGTGGTCTTCCGCGACGGCACCGGGGTGGAGATCGGCAGCCGCAACGAGCGGCCGCTGACGCGCTATTTCCCCGAATTGCCGGGCCCCCTGCGAGCGCGCCTGCCGCAGCGCTGCGTGCTGGATGGCGAGTTGGTCATCGCTGGACCC
>JAPONU010000052.1 GCA_026713745.1 bacterium | reverse complement strand
GCCCATGTTCCAGACCCTGAACGCCTCGGAGTCGTCGAGCCCACCCCAGTCCACCAGGGTGGCGAACAGGTCGGGCACCGGCCAGGCGCCGACGTCCACCCGGGCGCCGAGGTGGGCGGGCAGCACCCGCGGCAGGTTGTCGAGGAAACCGCCGCCGGTGATGTGGGCCAGAGCCTTCGTCTCGATCCCGGCCTCGGAGAACGCCGTCACGGTGGGCAGGTAGCTGCGGTGCGGTGCCAGCAGGGCATCGATCAGGCCGGCGTCGGTGGCGGCCTCGTACCGCCCCTCGAGCAGTCGCCGGATCAGCGAGTAGCCGTTGGTGTGGGGCCCCGAACTTGCCACCCCCACCAGCACGTCGCCTGCCCCGATCGTCTCCGGGCGGGGCAGGAGCCCGTCCTTGCGGGCCGACCCCACGATGGTTCCGGCCACGTCGATCGCCCCGGGGACGTACGTGCCCGGCATCTCTGCGGTCTCCCCGCCCAGCAGGGCGCAGCCGGCGGCCCGGCAGGCGTCGGCCATCCCGGCGACGATCTCCGCCACGATCTCGGGCACGAGTGAGGCCATGGCGATGTAATCCAGGAAGAACAGGGGCCGGGCGCCGTGCACGACGATGTCGCCGATGCAGTGGTTGACGAGATCGACTCCGATCCCCCGCCAGCGCCCGTGACGACCGGCAAGCTCCGCCTTCGTGCCGACGCCGTCGGTGGACGCCACGAGCACGGACTCCGCGTCGAGGCCCGCAGCGGCGTACATCCCACCGAAGCCGCCCGGCACCGAGAGCACCTGCGGCGTGCGCGTCGATGCAACGGACTCCGCAAGCAGCGCCACCGCCCGGTTGCCGGCGTCGATGTCCACACCGGCCGCCCGGTAACTCCCGGTGTCTTCGCCGTCCGGCGCGGCGGATGCCTGCACGGCACGTGGGAGGGAGGGGCGGCTCAACGGTGGACCCCGGCCGGCGAGCGTCCGATGTCGGCGCGGTGTTGGGCGCCCTCGAATCCGATGGCCCCAACCCCGCGGTGCGCCAAGGCGGCGGCTGTTGCGACGTCGGGCCCGGTCGCCGTTACCGACAGCACCCGCCCGCCGGTGGCATGCAGCGCCCCGTCGACGATGCCGGTACCCGCATGGAAGACCACGCAGCCCTCCCCGGCGGCGGCCTCGAGACCGGAGATCGCAGCGGGCTCGCCGCCGGCGACCGGATAGCCGGCTGACGCCATCACGACCGCCACCGACGCCATCGGCGCCCAGTCGATGGATACGTCGCCGAGTGTTCCGGTCGCGCAGGCAACCATGATCTCGAAGAGGTCGCTGCGCAACAGCGGCAGCACCGCCTGCGTCTCGGGGTCGCCGAAACGGCAGTTGAACTCGATGACCTTGGGGCCGTCGCCGGTGATCATCAGTCCCGCGTAGAGCAGGCCGCGGTACGGGGTTCCCGCCCGCTCCAGCGCGGCCAGGGTCGGGGCGATGACCCGGGAGCCGATCTGCCGGATCAACCGATCGTCGACGGCGGGCGAGGGCGTGAAGGCCCCCATTCCCCCGGTGTTGGGCCCCTCGTCGCCCGCGCGCAGGCGCTTGTGGTCCTGCGCCGCAGGCAGCACGGCAAACCGGTCGCCGTCGCAGAAGGCAAGCACAGACACCTCGCGGCCCCGGAGGCGTTCCTCGAGCAGGATCTGCTCACCCGCGGATCCGAACCGCCGCTCCACCAGCATGGCTCTGATGGCAGCTGCCGCCTCGTCGGGAGTCTCGGGGACGATGACGCCCTTGCCCGCCGCCAGTCCCGAGGCTTTGACGACCGGCACGTCGGGCCGCGAGGCGAGGTGGGCCAGGGCGGCATGGGGGTCCTCGAACACCTCGGCGGCGGCGGTCGGTATCCCGTTGTCGATCAGGAACCCCTTGCAGTGGACCTTGGAGGCCTCGAGCCGGGCGCAGGCGGCACGGGGGCCGAAGGTGGCCACCCCGGCGGCATCGAGCGCGTCCACGATGCCGGCGGCCAGCGGATCCTCCGGGCCGATGACCGCCAGATCGACGGACTCGCGGCGGCACAACGTCACCAGCCCGGCGATGTCGGCGGGCGAGACAGCCACATTCCGGGTCCGCCGGCAGGAGGCGGTGCCGGGGTTGCCGGGAGCCACCAGCAGCCGATCGACGTGCCGCGAGCGGCTCAGCGCCCAGGCCAGGGCGTGTTCACGCCCGCCGCCGCCCACAACCAGGACGCAACTCATCGCCGGCGGAGCGCCGCGCCGCCGCGCGCCCTCGCGAGAGCCCGACCGGTCATCGGGCCCGGGCCGCCGTCGGAATCACGTCAGTCCCCCCAGACCGAGGCGAACTGGTTCTTGGAGCCCAACTCGAGTTGCACGAACCTCTCGGGCTCGAACGGGTAATCGCCGGTGAAGCAGGCGTTGCAGTAGCCGTCGGAGGCTTCCAGAGCCTGCATCATTCCCTCCAGCGACAGGAACGCCAGCGAGTCGGCACCGATGTGGTCGCAGATCTCCGAGACCGGCCTGTCCGAGGCGATCAGCTCATCCTTGGCGGCCATGTCCACCCCCATGTAGCAGGGGTCGGTGATGGGCGGGCAGGCCACCCGCACGTGAACCTCGACGGCCCCGGCCTCGCGCAACATCCGCACGAGCGGGCCCGAGGTGGTTCCCCGCACGATCGAGTCGTCGACCAGCACCACCCGCTTGCCCTTCACGTTGTCGCCCAGGGGGTTGAACTTCATGGCGACACCCGCCTCGCGCAACTCCTGGGTGGGTTCGATGAAGGTGCGGCCGACGTAGCGATTCTTGATGAGGCCGTCGGTGTACGGCAGCGCCGACTGCTGGGCGTACCCCACCGCCTGGGGGTTCCCCGAGTCGGGCACGGGCACCACCACGTCGGCGTCGGTGGGTGCCTCCATGGCGAGCCTGCGGCCGAGGCGCTGGCGCACCGCATGAACCAGCGAGCCGCCGTGGTGCGTGTCGGGCCGCGAGAAGTAGATGTGCTCGAAGGTGCAGAACGCACGCCGCAGGGGTGGCGCTCCCTGCTCGAGCGTCATGCCGCCGGGGTCGATCCGCGCGATCTGCCCCGGTGCCACCTCGCCGGTGAACGAGGCCCCGACGACAGACAGTGCGCAACTCTCCGACGCCAGCACCCAGCCGTCATCGAGCCTGCCCATCACCAGCGGGCGGAACCCCCTGGGGTCCCGCACCCCGTAGACGGCCTCGCGGGTCATGATGGTGAGGGAGTAGGCCCCCTCGAGTCGCGCCATGAGTGTCCGGATGCGGGCGAGCCAGTCACCGGTGCCCACGACGAGGAGCTGCACGATCAGCTCGGTGTCCGAGGAGGTCTGCAGCCCGACCCCGTTCTCCAGCAGCTCCCGCCGGAGTTGCGGCGCGTTGACCAGGTTCCCGTTGTGGGCCACGGCCAGCGGACCGTCGATGGTCTCGATCACCTGGGGCTGGATGTTGCGCACCGACGAGGCACCGGTGGTGCTGTAGCGGTTGTGGCCGATAGCGGCCTCGCCCGCGAGGGTCGAGAGGTTGTCCTCGTTGAAGACCGACCCCACCAGGCCCGGGGCCCGATGCAGGTGGACCGTTCCCCGGTCGCAGCTGGCGATTCCGGTGGCTTCCTGGCCGCGGTGCTGCAGGGTGTGCAGGCCGAAGAAGGCGATGCGGGCGGCGTGGCGGCCGGGCGCGTACACGCCGATCACGCCGCATTCCTCCCTCGGCGCGTCGGTGGCGGGTCCGCTCATGGCCCCAGCCGGTCGCGGGCCGCCAGGACCCGCTTCAACGCCAACCCCGGCGTGGCGTCGACGCACGTGAGATGGCCCATCTTGCGCCCCGAGCGCGGCTCGCGCTTGCCGTAGAGGTGCAGGTGGATCCCGGGATCGGACAGGGCTACCGACCACGGCGGTTCACCATTGGCCCAGAGTTGGCCCAGGAGCTGCGCCATGGCCGCCGGCCGGCAGGAGCCGTCGCCCAGTGGCAACCCGCAGACCGCCCGCAGCTGCTGTTCGAACTGGCCGGCGGCCGCGGCCTCGATCGTGCAGTGGCCGCTGTTGTGGGGGCGCGGGGCGATCTCGTTGACGATCAGTTCGGAGCCGACCACGAACATCTCCACGCACAGGACCCCGACCACGTCGAGGTGGCGGGCCACCCGGGCCGCGAGGTCGCGCGCCGCGGCGGCCACCTCGCCTGCCAGCCGCGCCGGGACCCTGGTCACATCGAGGATCCCGTCCACGTGGACGTTCTCCATCACCCCGTGGTCGGCGATCGCTCCGGTCAGCGAGCGAGCCACCACGACCGACACCTCCCGGTCGAACGGCACCTCCTGCTCCACGATCAGCCGGACCGAGCCGAGGCGCTCGAACAGCTCGGCGAACGTCTCGCTCCGCGGTGCCTCGGGCCCCCGAGCGGGGAGGCGGAATTGACCCTTGCCGTCGTAGCCGCTGCGCGCGGTCTTGAGGATCAGCGGCCCAGCGAGTGCCGCGACCGCGGCGGCCAGCTCCGCCGGGTCGGCGGCCTCCCGGTACGGCGCCACCGGCACGCCTGCGGCAGTCAGGGCTCGCTTCTCGGCGGCGCGGTCGGCCGCGGCGGCTACCACCTGCCGCCCGGGCCGGACCGGAACCCCGGCTTGGGATGCGGCGTCGGCCACACCCAGGTCCACGTTCTCCAGCTCCCAGGTGATGACGTCGGCGCAGTCCACGAGTCGCTGGGCGGCCGCAGCGTCGCCGAAGGGCGCGGCAATCTCGATGTCGGCGACCACCCCGGCCGGCGTCCGCTCCTCCCCACCGGTGAGCACAGCGGTCCGGTAGCCGTGGCGCTGTGCCGTCTGCGCCAGCATCCGGCCCAACTGCCCACCGCCCACTATGCCGATCACCGCAGGTGGGGTCAACGCGCTCACGAGATCCTCCCGCCGGTCATCTGCGCCAGTGTGACCGCCGAGGGGTCGGCCGCGGACAGTTCGGTCCCTGGACCATGGATTCCGGCCTCCGCCGGAATGACGCGGGGGGTTCGCAGCATGACTCCGACGTCGCCTAGCGGTCCATCTCGGTGGCGCGTACCTGTGCGGCACGGGCGGCCCGGTAGGCGATCAGCCGATCAGCGAGGTCGGAGTCGCGGCGAGCCAGGATGGCGACAGCGAGGAGCGCGGCGTTGGCCGCGCCCGCCTCACCGATGGCCATGGTCGCAACCGGCACACCGGCGGGCATCTGCACGATCGACAGCAGCGAGTCGATCCCGCTCAGGGCCCGGCTCTGCACCGGCACGCCGATGACCGGCACGATCGTGTGCGAGGCCAGCATCCCGGGCAGATGAGCGGCCCCTCCAGCGCCGGCGACTATCACTTCGAGTCCTCTGCTCTCGGCGCTGCGGGCGTACTCGGTGAGCAGGTCCGGGGTGCGGTGCGCCGACACGACGCGGCACTCGTGAGCCACACCGAAGTCCTCGAGCACCTCGGAGCAGCGACGCATCGTCGCCCAGTCCGAATCGCTGCCCATGACCACCCCCAGCAGCACCGAGCCCGCGCCCTGCCCGGCACCCGGGTCGTCGCTCGGCCCGGCACCCGAGCCCGCGCCCTGCCCGGCACCCGGGTCGTCGCTCGGCCCGGCACCCGAGCCCGCGCCCTGCCCGGCACCCGGGTCGTCGCTCGGCCCGGCACCCGTCGGGGAGCCCGGTTCTGAGCCTGGATCGCTGCCTGGAGCCATCTGTGCGGGCATCATCGCGCACCCTCGACGGCCCGCCGCTCATGCTCCGACGGGATCGACGATCTGAACCGACGGCTCGAAGGCATCATCGCGCACCCTCGACGGCCCGCCGCGTATGGGCCGCTGCCCGCAAGGCCGCCGCGATCCGGGGCTCGGCGGGGTAGCGGGCGGGTCGCAGCGGTGCCCCGGTCAGCGCCTCGAACGCCTGCCGGTAGGCGGCCGCGGTCTCGGCGGCGAGCGCCGGGCTGAGCGGTCCGGGTGCGCCCTCACCTCTGTAGCCGCCGGCGGCATAGGCCAGACGCACGATCTCCTTGTCCAGGTTCTCCGGTTCGAGCCCGGCGTCCCGGCGCGACTCCAGCGTGGCCAGCCGCCAGAGCCGCGAGGAGTCCGGCGTGTGCACCTCGTCGATCAGCGTGAGGCGACCGCCGGACCCGATCCCGAACTCGTACTTCGTGTCGACGAGCACCAGTCCGGCTTCCTCAGCGGTCCGGCGACCCCGCTCGAAGAGTGCCAGCGCCACGCTGCGGACCTCCTCCCAGCGTTCGCCGTCCACCCAGCCCTCCGAGACGACCGCCGCCTCGCTGAGCGGCTGGTCGTGGCCGCTGTGGGCCTTGGTGGTGGGGGTGATGACGGGGCGGGGCAGCGGATCGTTCTTGACCATCCCGTCACCGAAGTCGATCCCGTACATGCGGCGCGCGCCGGATTCGTACATGGTCCACAACGACGTGGAGGTGGTGCCGGTGAGCCGGCTCCGCACCACCACCTCCACGGGCAGGGGCTCGCACTTGCTGACGATGGACACGTTGGGGTCCGGGACAGCCACGATGTGCGACGGCACGATGTCGCCGAGCAGTTCGAACCACCAGGCCGAGAGCTGGTTGAGGATCTGGCCGCGGTGCGGCACCAGCCCCAGCACCCGGTCGAAGGCCGACAGCCGGTCGGTGGCCACGAGCGCCAGGCGGTCGCCCAGGTCGATCACGTCGCGCACCTTGCCCCGCCGCAGCGGCCCCAACCCCGCGGCGACCCCGGAGGAAATGCCCGGGAAGGCGCTGCGATTCGGGGCGGAGACCGTCATCGGGCCGCCTCCACGAAGGCCTCGAACAGGGCCGAACCTCGAGCCCCAGCAGGACCGGACGGTCGCTGCCAGTCCACGATGTGATCCTCGGGGTGGGGCATCAGCCCGACCACGGCACCGCTGGGATCACACATCCCGGCGATGTCGTTGACCGAGCCGTTGGGGTTCGCCGGATAGGCGCCCCCGGCAACGCCCGCCGCGCCGCCGGAGGAGCCCGAGGCCAGGTACCGGAAGGCGACGCGCCCCGCCCGCTCCAGTTCCGCCGCGGCAGTGGGATCGGCCGCCGCCAACCGTCCCTCGCCATGCGCCACCGGGCAGCGGATCAATGAATCTCTCAGCGGCTCGAGCCATCCCGACCGGCAGTCCCCCTCGACCCTGACGGTGACCCAGCGACACTCGAAGCGGCCGCCGGCGTTGGCGGCCAGCGTGAAGTTGCGACACCCCAGCAGTCCCGACTTGACGAGGGCCTGGAAGCCGTTGCAGATGCCGAGGATCGGCTTCCCGGACCGCGCGAACTCGCGCAGTTCGGCCCCGAACCAGGCCTGCAGTTCCAGGGCCAGGCGCCCGCCGGCGCCGAGGGCGTCGCCGTAGGAGAACCCGCCGGGCAACAGCACGGCGGCGTAGCCGGAGAAGTCCGCCGGCGCCAGGTCGGCCACGGGCTCGATGCGGGGGTCACCGCCTGCGGCCGCCACCGCCGCGGCCGCCTCGGTGTCCCGGTTGGTGCCGGGGGCGTGAGGGATCAGGACCGGCGGCTCGCTCATGGCGACGACTCGTGGCATCCGAACGCGCTCCTGGCAGCCGCGAGCGTCACCTTCAGGTGACCCGGACCCGCGGTCGCGGGTGACGAGCCCCCGGCGGGGCCGGCGGCGACGTGGATCTCGATCTGGTCCGAACCGGTCACGCTGCCGATGCGCCGGCCGAGCGTTCCGAGCCTCGCCGCCACTGCGGCCCGCTCCGCCGCGGGGGCCTCGAGCAGGAGGCGACCCGGGGCCTCGTTGGCAAGCACCGCGACCAGCCCGGGCCGGGCACCGCCGGACGCCTCGGAGCCGTTACCGCCGGCCCCGCTCGGGCTGCCGCCGGGAGTGCCGGGCTCGGCGGCATCAGCCGGGATGGTCGCCCGCAGACCGAGTTGACCGCCGATGGCCATCTCGGCGAGGGCGACCGCGATCCCGCCGTCACTCACGTCGTGGGCTGCGCGCACCCGACCGGACGCGATCAGGTCGTGCACGGCCCGGTAGCGGGGCAGCGGATCGGTGACCGGCGGCGGCACCCGGGTGTCATCGAGGCCCAGCAGGTCGGCCACGATCGAACCGCCGAGGCGATCCGAGCCGTGACCCACGAGCCAAAGGTCGCTGCCGCAAGCGGTCAGGGCGCTCGTGGCGACCCGATGCAGGTCGGGCACGACCCCGACCGCGGAGATCAGCAGCGTTCCCAGCACGGCCTGCCCGTCGAACTCGTTGTAGAGGCTGTCCTTGCCGGAGACGAACGGGGCCCGGTAGCGACGCGCCCCTTCGACACATCCCTGCACGGCCCGCACCAGCGATCCCAGCCGGTCGGGACGCGTGGGGTCGCCCCAACTGAAGTTGTCCAGCAGGGCCACCCGGTCGGGGTCGGCTCCGACGGCGATGAGGTTGCGGAACGCCTCGTCAATGGCATGAAGCGCCATCACCCACGGGTCCAGCGGGGTGAGGCGGGGGTTCAGGCCGACGGCCAGGGCCACCGCCTTGTCGTGGTGCCAGGTGCCCAGCGGCTTGAGCACCGCCGCGTCGGTCGGGCCGTCGGCGCCGGGCCCTGCGAACGGACGCACCACGGTGCCCCCTCGAACCTCGTGGTCGTAGCTGCGGATGATCGACTCCCGGGAGGCCACGTTGGGGTGGGCCAGCAGGTCCAGGAGCAGCTTCTCGCTGTCAATCGCAACCGGTGGGCCGACCGGGCGGGCCGGTGCGGCCCGATCGCGGTGGGTTGCGGTGAGGGTTCGCCCCGGCAGGCCGTCGTGCAGCAGATCCATGGGCAGGTCGATGACGTCGCAGTCGCCGTGGCGCACCACCAGCCGGCCCGACGAGGTGAACGAGCCGATGTCGCTGAGCCCGGTGTGCCAGGTCCGGCACAGCTCCCGCAGCGGCGCCACCCTGGCGGCGGGCACGGCCAGCACCATCCGCTCCTGGGCCTCCGACAGCCAGATCTCCCAGGGCGCCAGGCCCGGATACTTGAGAGGCACGGTGGCCAGGTCCACCTCGGCCCCCAGCTCGGCGCCCATCTCCCCGACCGCTGAGGACAGCCCGCCCGCTCCGCAGTCGGTGATGGCGTTGTACAGGCCCTGGTCCCGGGCCCTCTCGACCACCTCGATGCAGCCCTTCTCGACGATGGGGTCACCGATCTGCACGGCCGAGCCGGCCCGACCCACGACGGTGGCGTCCAGTCCGGCCGAGGAGAAGGTGGCGCCACCGATGCCGTCCCGTCCCGTGCGGCCGCCGATGACGATGATCCGGTCACCGGCCCGCGGCTCGGTGGGGTGCGAGCCGGCCGGCAGCAGTCCCACGGCCCCGCAGAACACCAGCGGGTTGCCGATGTAGCCGCGGTCGTACAGGACGGCGCCGTTGACGGTGGGCAGGCCGAGCTTGTTGCCGTAGTCGCCGATCCCGGCCACGACCCCGTCCCGGATGCGACGGGGGTGCAGCACCCCAACCGGGAGGTCGGCCTCTTCGAGGTCCTCGGGCCCGAAGCACAACACGTCGGTGCAGGCGATGGGCCGGGCCGAGACCCCCAGGATGTCGCGCACCACGCCGCCCACGCCGGTGTTGGCCCCGCCGAAGGGTTCCAGAGCCGAAGGGTGGTTGTGGGTCTCGACCTTGACCGCCAGATCCAGCTCGTCGTCGAAAGCGATGATGCCGGCGTTGTCGACGAAGACCGACCGCAGCCAGTCACCGTCGAGTTCTGCGGTCGCCCGGCGCAGGGCGTCGAGCAGGCCGTCGTGGTGCGAGAGCTCGACGCGCCCGTCGGCGCGGGTATGGGTGAGGTGGATCTCGGCCTTGAAGGTCTTGTGGACGCAGTGTTCCGACCACGCCTGTGCCAGGGTCTGTAGTTCGGCATCGCTGGGGTCCCGGCCGCACGAGTTGAAGTGGCCCTGGATGGCTCGCATCTCGGTCACGTCCAGCGACAGCATCCGCTGCCGGCTCAGTTCGGCCAGTTGCCCGTCATCGAGGCCGAGCAATGGAACCGGCGGCGCCGCCGGTTCCGCTTCCCAGGTGGGCGAGAACGACGGCCCCAGCTCGCCCCGTTCGCTGCGCTCGATCGTCGGGTTGACGAGCAGCCGGGCTTCCAGGACCGCGATGTCGGCTTCGTCGAGGTCGCCGCTCAGCTCGTAGCGGCGGGCGGTGGCCGCTCGTAACGGCGGGACGCCCAGCACGGCGGCCGCCCGCTCCAGCTCCCGCGCCGCGCCGTCGGTCACGCCCGCAAGGGGTGCCACCTCCACCGCCCACGCCGCGCCGTCGGGTTCGCCGACGATGACGGTATCGGTGACCGGGTCGACGAGAACCTCGGCGCAGAGGCGGGCCACGTCGGCGTCGCTGAGCAGCCCCTCGAGGTGGTACACCGTCCAGAAGCGGCAGGCCTCGAGTCCCCTCACCCCCAACTGGGCGGCGGCGGCAGGAATGCGCCGCTCGGTGGGATGGTCTGCTGTGCGCACACCGATCCGTGTCAGGACACCGGTGGCGGCCGCGCTCTCCGGCTCTTCAGGAGCCGACCCTCGCCGGCCGACGGCGTCGCGGACCCTCATGTCGTGGCTCAACCGGCCACCCCCCGTCCGACCCGGTGCCGGGACCGCTCCGCCGAGCACGCCCCGGCGGCAGTTCGCGCCACTGCCGTAGCATCGTCGGCGCAGAGCCACTCGTGGTGGATACCGGGAGGGCTCGAGTCGGTCGCCCTTCGCGGCAGCGAAACGGCGGCTTGTGGCTAGGCCAAGGCGGCGATCTCGGCTCGCTGGTCGGCGGTCATCGACCACCCGGTGGCGGCCACGTTGGCGAAGACCTGTGAGGCCTTGGTGGCGCCGGCGATGACCGAGGCTACCGCCGGATTCGACACGAGCCACCCCATGGCCAGCTCCAGGATGCTGCGATCCCGCTCAGCGGCGTAGCCGGCGAGCCGATCAGCCGCGGCGAGGTTCGCCTCGCTCAAGAAGCGGTCCCAGGTGGCGCCCTTCATCTTGGTGAGGCGGGCGCCGTCGGGGCGAGCCGCCCCGGAGTACTTGCCGGTCAGCAGTCCCGACTCCAGGGGGAAGAACGGAACCACGGCCATGCCGGCGCGGTCGCAGGCGGCGAGAACGCCCTCCTCCTCCACGTCTCGGGTCAGCACCGAGTAGTGGTTCTGGACGCTGGCGTAGTTGCCCACCCCGGCGCCGGCCGCTACCTGGGCGCTGGCATCGACCAGCTCGGCGCTGAAGTTGGAGCAGCCGATCTCCCGGACCTTGCCCTCGGTCACGAGTTCCCCGAGGGCACCGAGGGTCTCGGCGTGGGGGGTGTGAGGGTCCGGCGTGTGGATCATGTAGTGGTCAATGCAGTCGGTGCCGAGGCGCCGCAGGCTGGCTTCGATGCATCGGCGGACCCAGGCCGGATCGCCACCCCTCTGACCCTCCGGAAGGAACTTGGCGTGGCCGAACTTGCTGGCGATGACCACCCGGTCACGACGTCCGGCCAGTGCGGCGCCCAGGAACTTCTCCGACTTGCCCCCGCCGTAGATCTCGGCAGTGTCGAAGTAGTTGATCCCGGCGTCGATGGCGGCGTCGACCACAGCCCGTGAGGCATCGGCGTCGATGGTCATTCCGAAGTTGTTGCACCCCAGCCCGACCACCGAGACCGGCAAGGCACCAATGTTGCGCATCTCCATGCCGGTGACCCTATAGGCGCTCCGTCACCCTCATGTGGTCCCGCCAACCAGGAGAACCTCGAGACACGGCACCGCCGAGGGTAAGAACGTGCGCGGGTAGGTGGTTACATGGGGCTCACAAGGTTCGGTCGTGGCGGTTCGCGCCGTCGGTCGCCCAGCGCACCGGGATGCCCGCCCGGTCACACAGCAGCGACCACTTCCGGCCGCGTTTGTCGCGGTCAGTGGGGTTGGGGCCCGTGCCGGGGCCGCCGCAGGGGGCCT